>CAVHBF010000083.1:0-5264 GCA_963634195.1 Bacteroides thetaiotaomicron
CCTTATTTCTTTGCTTCGGCAACAGCCTCGCTGAATGTCTTTGCGGGCTTGAAGGCCGGTATGTTGTGTTCAGGGACGATTATAGTGGTATGCTGCGATATGTTGCGCGCCGTTTTCTCTGCTCTTTTCTTCAGAATAAAACTACCGAAACCGCGCAGATAGACATTGTTGCCGCCAATCATGTTTTCTTTTACGGTCTCCATAAACGCTTCAACTACAGTCAAAGCGGTTTCCCTGTCTACTCCCGTTCTTTTTGTAATGTCTATTACAACATCTGCTTTTGTCATACTGGACTAAGTTTTTTGTTCGTTACTGTTTTGTGTTACCGAGGTGCAAAATTAATCTTTTTATTTGATATTTACGCAATTAGACAGGATTTTTTTAGTCGGTAAACACGCATCCGACTTGCCGGGGAATGCAAAACATACGGAACGCACACCAAATGTCACTCTTCTGCCAGAATTGTCTCAAGTTCATCTGGTGAAAGGTTAATCTGGAATTTGCCGTTTATGGCAGTGGAGATGCTGCCGGTTTCTTCCGACACGATGATTGCAAGGGCGTCTGATTTCTGCGAAATGCCCAACGCCGCCCTGTGCCGCAACCCAAGGGACTTTGGAATGTCTGCGCTGTGTGACACCGGCAGAATGCAGCCTACGGCGGCTATGCGTTTCCCGCGGATTATCATTGCTCCGTCATGGAGAGGGGAGTTCTTGAAGAATATGTTTTGTATCAGGCTGTTGTTTATTCTGGCATCTATCTCTTCTCCGGACGAGATATATTCTTTCAAACCGATAGACCGTTCGATGATGATGAGAGCCCCGACTTTGTCCTGACTCATCTTCTTGCAGGCCAACACAATAGGCATGATGTCTTCGTGGTTGGAACTTTGCTTTGATTTTTTGTAGAAATAGCGGAATGTGCTTGACCGCGTGCCGACAGAAGAGAAGAAACGGCGGATTTCCTCCTGAAAAACTATCACCAGAGCTATCATGCCCATCGAGACCAGCTTGTCAAAGATTGTGCCCAACAACCTCATGTTGAATATTTGCGACACAAGTATCCATGTTATGACAAACACTATTATGCCGGCAAAGATATTTGCGGCAGAAGAGCGCTTCATCTGATGGTAGATATAGAAAAGCAGCGTGGCTACAAGCAGAATGTCGACAATGTCCTTGATTCCTAATGTTATCATCGTATGGACTTATGAATTTGGCTGAAGTTTGCAATATATCGTCACGGCTTCCACGCAGGCCTTGACGTCATGGACTCTGAGAATGTCGGCTCCTTTTGAAAGGGCGACGGTGTTCAATACGGTTGTTCCGTTCAGAGCACCGTCGGGTGTCCCGCCCAGCAATTTGTAAATCATGCTTTTCCTTGATATGCCGACAAGGATGGGCATACCCAGTTCCTTGAGTTCTTCCATGTGCGACATCAGCAGGTAGTTTTGCTCCAAGGTCTTGGAAAAGCCGAATCCCGGGTCCACGATTATGTCGCTCACGCCCAAGTCGTGCAGCTGGTTGATTTTCTTGCTGAAATAGAGAATCTCTTCACCGACAATATCTTCGTAAGATGCAGACTGCTGCATTGTACGCGGGTTGCCTTTCATATGCATAATGACATACGGCACATTGAGCATGGAAACTGTTTTGAACATTTCGCTGTCAAGCTCGCCCGCGGAAATGTCGTTGATCATGTCCACACCGTATTCTTCCACACACATTTTTGCTACATCCGCACGAAACGTGTCAACGGACACTATGCTTTCCGGCAACACCCTCCGCACTGTTCCCAGACCTTTGCGCAATCTTTGCATTTCCTCTTCACAGCTGATATCCGCTGCGCCGGGACGCGAAGAATAGGCACCCACATCCATAATAGATGCGCCTTCGCTGTGAATGGCCATGGCGCGCGACTCAATCTCACCGTCTGACTGCTTGCGGCTTTCCGGATAGAAAGAATCAGGCGTTATGTTCAGAATCCCCATCACTTGGGGACGGGCAAAATCCAGCAGTTTCCCGTTGCAGTTAATGGTCATGGCCTTATGGGTGTTTAGTTCCATACGGGAAGACGGTTGCCGGCTCTGGCATACTGCAACAACTCCACATTGAACACCAACGTTGAGAACGCCGGTACAGAACCGCTTGCGGAACTGTCATAACCCAGTTTGCACGGTATGTATATCTGCCACAGGTCTCCGATGTGCATATACTGCAAAGCCGTTGCAAAACCTCTGACTTGTCCGGAAACGAGAAACGCCGACGGAGCACCGGTCTGGTGGTTGAAAATGTTCTCCATTATATTTGACTGGCCGCTGTGGTCAAACAGCATCCCCTCTGGCCAGTTGTCGCTTGGCATAAGCCTTCCTGCATAGAACACCCTCACCGAGTCTGTTGAAAGGGGACAGCCGCTGCCTTCGCCAGTTTTCAGGATTTTTACGTAAATGGAGTCATACATGCCGTTTGCCGTAGTGCCCTGACTCAACGAATAGCTTTGGTAAGCCCTCCATTCGCAGTGTCGGACCCAATCGTCCTGATAGATATTCTTTGCTTTTCTTATTTCGCTGACAGCATTGTTCCTCACGGATTCGAAGTATGCTTCATTGCGGCTTTTCCAATTGGAGAATTCGTTGCTGCCCTCATCGTCGCTGTCCTTGCACGAGAGCAAGAATGACGACGCGATCAAAATCATATACAGGAAAAGTGGGTGTCGTCTCATATTTTAAAGTGGGCTTGTAATGTCTTTGACTCAGATTTTTTAAGCAGGGATTTCAGGCTGACTTTCTCCTCCAAGGTCGCCCGTATGTCGGAAGCGTTGATACGCACCTGTTCCATTGTGTCGCGGTTACGCAATGTCACGGTGTTGTCGTTGAGTGTGTCATGGTCTATCGTGATACAATACGGCGTGCCTATCGCATCCATTCTGCGGTATCGCTTGCCAATAGTGTCCTTTTCTTCGTACTTGCAGTTGAAATGGAATTTCAGCTCGTCCATTATTTCCCGGGCTTTCTCCGGCAGTCCGTCTTTCTTTACCAGCGGCAATACCGCAAGTTTTACCGGGGCCAGAGCCGCCGGAAGATGCAGCACCGTACGTGTTTCCCCGTTTTCCAGAGTTTCTTCCTCGTATGAATGGCACATCACGGACAGGAACATCCGGTCCACGCCAATGGAGGTCTCGATGACATATGGCACATAGCTGGTGTTGTCTTCCGGGTCGAAATACTCCAGTTTCTTCCCACTGTATTTCTGGTGTTGCGAAAGGTCAAAGTCTGTACGGCTGTGTATTCCTTCTATTTCCTTGAACCCGAACGGCATATGGAATTCTATGTCGGTCGCAGCGTTTGCATAGTGGGCAAGTTTCTCATGATCATGAAAACGGTAGTTCTCAGCCCCGAAACCAAGGGCCTGATGCCAAGCCATGCGGATCTTCTTCCACTTGTTGAAACTCTCGAGTTCGGTGCCTGGCTTGACAAAGTACTGCATCTCCATCTGCTCGAATTCCCTCATTCTGAAGATGAACTGTCGCGCTACGATCTCGTTGCGGAAAGCCTTGCCTATCTGCGCAATGCCAAAAGGCAGTTTCATCCTGCCGGTCTGTTGCACGTTGCGGTAGTTCACAAAAATACCTTGTGCCGTTTCGGGGCGCAGGTAAATTGTTGTGGCTCCGTCGGCTGTAGAGCCTACCTCCGTCTTGAACATGAGGTTGAACTGGCGCACCTCTGTCCAATTGCGCGTGCCGCTGATGGGGCAGGCAATCTCCTCGTCAATGATGATTTGGCGGAGCTCTTCAAGGTCGTTGGCTTCCATGGCCTTTGCGAACCTTCCGTGAAGTTCGTCTCTCTTCTTCTTGAGGTCCAGCACACGGCTGTTCGTGGCAAGGAACTGTCCTTCGTCAAAAGTCTCCTTGAATCTCTTGCGTCCCTTGGCGACTTCTTTCTGGATTTTTTCTTCAATCTTTCCTATCTGGTCTTCTATGAGGACATCGGCGCGGTATCTTTTCTTGGAATCCTTGTTGTCAATCAGGGGGTCGTTGAATGCATCCACGTGCCCCGAAGCTTTCCACACGGTTGGATGCATGAAAATGGCACTGTCAATGCCAACAATGTTGTCGTGGAGAAGAACCATGCTTTTCCACCAGTATTGCTTTATGTTGTTCTTTAGCTCCACACCGTTCTGCCCGTAATCATACACAGCCCCGAGTCCGTCATAGATATCGCTCGACGGAAAGACAAACCCGTACTCCTTGCAGTGGGATATGATTTTTTTGAAAACGTCTTCTTGTGCCATAACTGTCCTGTTTTATTGTTTGTGTAAAAATATGTCAGCAAAAGCATTGGGGGTTCCGCCTTGTGAAAGACAGCCCTTCGGTCACTGGAACATTTGCTCTCGCCAATCCTGTTGCAAAGATAGTGATTTTTCTTCTGCCTTAGAGGGCTTTCTTGAGAAACGTGACAAAATGCCGGGGGTCTGTATCAAAGCCATAGGAGGGTTGTATGGGTGTCCCGTCAGGACTGCACAACACGTAGAAAGGTTGCGCATTTGCGCCAAAGCGCGTTCTTTGCAGAAAGCTCCATTTGTCGCCGACCGTACGCAGGGTAGTGGTCTTTCCGTTCTCCGTAATTCTCAGCTTGTCTGGCAACGGTGTCCTGTCGTCCACATAAAGGGAAATCAGCACTATTTTCTCTTTCAGTATTTGCGCCACTTGGGGATCGTTCCACACTTTCTGTTCCATTTCCCGGCAGTTTACACAACCGTACCCGGTGAAGTCTATCAGAACCGGCATATTGTGTTCCAGCGCATATTTCATACCCTTGTCATAGTCCTTGAAAGCAGCCTCGACGCTGTTGTATTTGAACAGCCTTATGTGTTGTGTATACATGGGCGGTGTGAATGCGCTGATGGCCGGTAGGGGTTTCCCGAAGATTCCGGGTATCATATACAGAACTGCCGCCGAACACGCAAGCCCTAGAATCGTTTTGGTCACAGAACGCTTGCTCTTCTTCCCTCCGTCTATGGGCAACCTTATTGCCCCGAACAGGTAGAGAGCCAACGTGACGGCAAGCAGAGTCCACACAATCAGAAAGACATCACGGTCAAGTATGCCCCAGCCGTATGCAAGGTCTGCAACCGAAAGGAATTTGAGGGCAAAGGCGATTTCCACGAATCCCAAAACGACTTTCACTGTGTTCATCCAGCAGCCGCTCTTGGGAGCTTTTTTCAGCAGGGTAGGGAACAGGGCGAACAGCGTGAACGGCAGAGCAAGGG
>CAVHBF010000083.1:5297-9116 GCA_963634195.1 Bacteroides thetaiotaomicron
ACATATATCAGTATTATGCTGAGACCGTATATTACGGCATCTTTGACACCGCGGCTCCTTTTTTCGGCACGTTTGAGGAAGAAACTCACCGTCATGGGTATTATCGGCCATACACATGGGGTAAACAGGGCAATGATGCCGCCAGTCAACCCCATGACAAACAGCCAAAGGAGGGTCGTGTCGTTTTCTGCGGTCTTTCGGGCTTCTCCGTTCAATTGTTTCAGCTGTGTGCTTACATCGCCCCACAAACTGTCGTCCTGACCTGAACTGACGGTCAGAACAGACGTTGCGGAGGTGTCTCCGGAAACCGTGTCTGCGGCAACTCCGGTGTTCTTTGCTTGCTCTGTGGCATCTGCCATTCCGCTGTCTTTGGCAACAGGGCCGTCATGTCCGGCAACGTTCACGTCCACGCTTGTCGGAGGCATGCAGTTCCTGTCGCTGCATGCGCCGTATTCCAAATAGCCGGACAGCGAATACTGTCGTTCCGTTATGGCAAGGTCTTGTTCAAACGTGCAGGCGTTCTCGAAATAGCTTACTTCCATACCGAAAATGTCGTCATACTTACGCTGTGCCCTGCCGACAGCGCGCAAGCTTCCGCTCTTTCTTATGCCTTTTGCCTTGTCTATGTTGAAAGTGGCAGGTGTTGGACCTCCGTTTGTTTTTTCCGTTGAGTAAACATGCCATTCGGGATCTATTGAACCGTGAAACTCCAGAGTGATGGTGCTGTCGGTTGTCCGCTTCTGCTTCACGGTAAATGAAACCGGCTCTGAAAACTGCGCACGGCAGGCGTTGGAAACCAGCAGGACAGCCAACAGGATTAAGAACTTTCTAATTGACATGTTGACATGGATTTGTATGACTGATTGTTATCGGTGTCCGCCACACCAGCACAAGACCGTACGGCGTGACATGCTTTTGGGTTGTTACTACCCTGCAAAATTAGCACATTTTCAACGCTTACGGGACAAACATCGCCTGTTTTGTTGCCCTGAAAGGAGGGAAACGGGCTGATCCTCCGCAAATTTTCGTCAGGAACTGCGATGAATGTGACCGACAATCATTAACTTTGGACTGTGGTTCGCAGTGCCGCCAGACAAAACTGGCATACGGGTCGTTTTATTGCACTTCCCAATGTGCCGTTGAAGCCGGGTGGAGGAGTGGCGGACGCAGAATAAGCAACAAATGATGAAAGCAGGTGTTTTGAGAAATTTGGCAGCATTGCTGTTGGCCATATCCGGTTGTGCGGTATCGCACGCCCAGACAGCCATCGCGTCCGGCTTTGGGAAACTTGACAGTTGGGCAAAGGGGTGTGTAGCCAGAAACAGAATGTCCCTTGGCTATCCGGGAAACAACGACATAAAGCTGCACGGCTTCTACGAGTGGTATATCGGCAACAGTCTTGAGTCAGTGATAGTCAACAATGCGGGCGACCCTTTTGCAGGGGGAGACAACTCTGCCTCCACGTTGGATTTTGAACGCGAGGTGATAGAGTACTTCGCTCCGAAGTACGGCTTTTGCAAAAACGACATGTGGGGGCTTGTCACCATGAGCGGTACGGACGGGAACAATCATGGTATCTACTTTGGCGTGAACGTCCTCAAAAGGAAAACAGGCAAGATGCCGGTCGTTTATGTCTCCGACGAAGCCCACTACAGCAATTTCCGGCTTTGCGACCTCCAACACCTTGATGTCCGTCTTGTGAAAAGCGACAGTATGGGGAGAATGATACCAGACTCCTTGGAAAGTGTTCTTGATACGGAACGCCCCTGTCTGATGATATACGCCATGGGGTCAACGCTCAAAGGCGCCATTGACGACCAGGTCGCGCTTAACCGTGTTTTGGCGCACCATGACGGTTTGGAGGTGTACCGTCATGTAGACGCGGCTCTTTTCGGCGGATATCTCCCTTTCACTGACCATAGGGATCTTGTGGACAGCAGAAAAGCAGGGTTTGAGTCCATCAGCATAAGCGGTCATAAATTTTTCGGAATTGACAGCCCGTGCGGACTGTTCATTACCTCGCGCGGCGTATACGATGACCAGACCTCGTTTGATGTCTCGTACCTGAATGCCAATATGCGCATGATAAACTGCTCGCGCTCGGGTGTCGAGCCTCTCAAGTTCTGGTGGCTTGTCAAGACTGTGGGCGATGACGGATGGACAGAACAGGCAAGACAATTGCTTGAAAACACCGATTACCTCAAGTCCAAGCTGAAAGACTTGCGGTGGCCGGTATGGAACAACAGATACAGCAACACCGTAATATTCCGCCGTCCGTCTGACAGGATAGTCGGCAAATACAACCTTGCCTGCGGGGAAGCTTTCGGTCAGAAAGTCTCGCATATAGTCGTGATGCAACATGTCACGAAAAAGGCTATAGACTCCTTCATTACCGACCTCAGGAGCGAAATAGGGCGTGGCGGTCAGTAACGGAGTGCGGATACAAACGGCAACGGGACATTTGTCTGCCGCCATCTCAAGCTTTTTTCTTTTGGGGCTGCCTTTTTCCGGCTTCTGCGCAAAAATAGTGCAACGCACTGGATGCGCAGCCATGTGAAGCACGTTGTCAGTGGGCACAAAAAGGAATTTGCCGATTATGTCGGGAAAACCTAACAGACATCACGTAAGGGAATATGCACGGAAAGTCTTTTATAAAGTCTTCTTTTTCGGTTGTGCAAACATTGTAGGCAGGACTGCATCACCCGAAATGTTGAATGAGCCTAAAATATCCGTTTTTTCCATTTGTAGAGCGTTATCATGAACCTTAGGGATTTGCTGTTACCTGTCTTTCTCCATTGCTTGATATAATGATAGGGAAGTACTGGCGAACTTAGTTTTATCTTCGATGTCCCGAGGTATAATGGATAGCACTGTTTCTTGAGAAATTCATCAAAAGCTTTCAGTTCTTGGGATTCCTTGCTTGAGGAACCGTTTACCAGACAGCTTTTATAAACGAATTTAGTAAGTCCAAACAGTCTGCGATATAACATGCCTTTGATGGACGATGGTATGTCGCCGGGCAGGGTGTTGTAGGTTTCCAAAAGACTCTTGATACAAATGAGATAGTCCTTGAAGTGCTTCTGCATGAATGAACGACTTACGGTCTGCCCTTCACGCCCAAGGTTATACTGGTAGAGTGGAACTGGCAAGTAGTACACTGTGCGCACCATAGCCAAAGGCAGGAATACCCATTCCTGGTCGGTATAGGAGATTCCCTCCGTTTGATGATACTCTATGTTGGTAAAAATCGTGCGCTTATAGGCGACTGAGTGCATCCAGAAATTTTTAAAGTCATGTCCTCCACAACATATGTCTTTCAGTTGGAGTTCTCGGCGGGGAGGCAGTTCCAGAGTGTGTAATTTGATGTTGTTGCCAGTGTAGATCTTGTTGAAGTCTGTCAGCACCAGGTCTACATCCGACTGAGACATGATTTCAAGAGTTTCTTCCAGTGCATTTATGTCCATATAGTCATCAGCATCAAGGATTTTGATGTATTTCCCAGTAGCCATTTTTAACCCCACATTCACGCAAGAACCATAGTTGCCGTTTTCCTTGTCAATGACCTGTATCGTATTGGGATACAAACCTGCAACAGTCTTCGCCTTCTTAGACGAGTCATCCTTGCTCCCGTCATTGACAACAAGGATTTCCAGCAGTTCTTTTGTCTTGTCTGAGATGAGGGAGGTAAGACATTTTTCGATGTACGAACTCATGTTGTATGTGGGCACTACTATTGACAACAACTTCTCCATAATTTTTATATCAGGCAGGTTCTATAAATTCGTTTTTTGAGATTGAGGTCGTTCCGCTAGACACGGT
>CAVHBF010000084.1:0-5210 GCA_963634195.1 Bacteroides thetaiotaomicron
TCCGCACTAGACTTCGTTCTATCTCCGTGCGGGCAAACCCGTAATCATGTGGTCAGAAGCAGCCCTCACACCGTTCATACTGCGCCACGGGGCGGGCATTGCGGTTTCCTCGCTGCGCGAAACAGGCGAGAGACTGAAAGCCGTAACGCCGGAACAATACCGGGCCATGTGCGAAAACGCCATGCGGCTGGGCAGACTGCTACAGGAGGGACACTTTTTCCTCGAGGCATACAAAAAAGCGGAGCCGATGCTGTAAAGACACAGCACCGGCTCCGCTTTTTTGCGTTCCAATGTGCGGACACGCCGACAGTCAACAGTCCGACCGCCCCTGTTTGCCCGGCCAACCGAAAGTCCTGATACTTGTGTATTTGCGCCACAGATTGAGGCGGCGGCGTCGGGGCACTCCATGACGGGCGATGAAGTCCCGTGCCCCGTCAAGCATGCGCCTGCCCACCTGCCCGTCAAGATAGGGGTCGTAGTTCTCAATGATCCATTTGCGCATCTCCGTATACCTGCCGCCGTTGCCGGTCACCTCGCGGTAAGCGGAGGGAAGCTCTTCCGGCCGCTGCATATTGTACCAATGCAGGTCTTCGGGCCTGGTGGCGGCACGCAGCGTGATGACAGGCTTGTCGAGCAGCAGTTCCTCGTAGATGGTGGAAGACGTGTCGCTGATCATCAGGTCGCTCATGAGCATGTATTTGGTCACGTTGAAATCGTCTATCCAGACAATGTTTTCCTCCTCCCGCGCCAGCTGCATGTAGGTGTCGATGTGCTCCTGCGCCGTAAGCGGATGAAACTTCATGAGCAGCACGACATCCTCATTTCTCGCGAAGTCACGCAAGGCCTCTTTCATATACGGCAGCGAGGTGAGCGAGGGAGAGAACGTGGGGGCATACAGCACAATGCGCGACTTGCCGTGCCTGCGCAGACATTCCCGGCGTTCGCCGTCAAAAGTGTGGAGGTTGCGGTATATCCAGTCCTGGCGCGGCCATCCAGTCTCGAGAACCTCAAAGTCCCCGTATTTCCTCGCCAGACGCTCAAAGCCCCTGGTAAAGAACGGCCCCTGCGTGAAATACGTGTCGAAATAGCGGCGTATCACCCAATGATCCTTTTTTTCGGCGGCATAGCCGTGGAACACCTGTATCTTGACTCCGGAGAGATAGTAGGGCACAATATTGCCAGGCACGAATATCGCGTCGGGACGAAACGCCTCTATGTCGTGAATGGAATTGGTGTAGCGCACCTTGCCGGACAGCGGGAACTCGGGAATGCGACTGGCGTGCACATACCACAGCACATCGTTGCCGCCCTCTTCGTCGGCCGCCGTCTGAATCGGCTCCAGAATGCTCACCGCATATTTGTTTTCGCAGAACAGGCAGATTTTCATGATTACAGAGTTTTTACAGCAGTTTGGCCGGCATCTTGCCGACAGAGTCGCGGAAGTCTTCCACGGTGTCAAGTTCGCAAGAAAAGAGATCCGTGACATCAAGCACGCGGAAACGGTGCCCTTGTTTTGCAAGCCGCTCAAAAGCCACCTCGTAGAACACGTTCTCCAGATGTTCCCGGTTCATCATCGTGTCAAGTTCCCTGTACAGTGCGGCAGTGTAGTCCACTCCCATACGCTCTATGCCAAGACTCTCGCCAATGGCATTGGCGGGATTGCAGGTTTTGTTGAGCCCGACAATGGAACCACGGCTATCAACAACGACCTTTATCTCCTCCTCGCCCAGCGGATGCCGAATCAGCGTGAGAACATTCGGGTACGGCTCCGCCACCACGCGCTTTATAATCTCCGGGTCATAAAGCAAATCGCTGTCAAGCAGCAGGACTTCATTGCCGTCAGCCTCCGGGCGCGCCAGCCAAAGCGAATAGATATTGTTGGTCGAGGCATAGATCCCGTTGTGAATGAACTTGACATTCAGCCCGGGGTAGTGCCCCGCCACAAAGTCCTCTATCTTTTCGTGGAGGAATCCCGTAACAATGACAAAGTCACTGACACCGCCGGCCATGAGCGCGTCGACGGAACGCTGCAGCAGGCAACGCTCCCCTATATTCAACAAGCACTTGGGCGTGTCGTCCGTCAGCGGTCGCAGGCGAGAAGCCATGCCCGCAGCAAGAATGAGCGCTTTCATCCGTTTCCTTCTTACTTTATGTTTTGCGTGGCAATACGCCTGATGGTGTCGCACACCACCTGAGTCTGTTCCGGGCGACCGAGAGTGATGCGCAGACAGTCCTCCAGCCCGGGATCGCCCATGAACTTGATTTTGTAGTCTTCGGCGGCCAAGGCTTTCCGGAGGTCTTCCCTGATTCCGGCAGGATATTTTATCAGGATGAAATTGGCCACCGACTTGTAGACCTTGAAACCCGGAATGCCACCAAGTTCCTTTTTGTAGAGCTTGCGCCCCCACTCCATCTGGTCAGCCACCTTGCGGTAGTGTCCGTCGCTGTCGAGGGCGGCAAGGGCCACACGCTCGCTGAAGCGGTTGTAGCCGAGGTATTTGTTGGCGTAGTTCATGAAATCGTCATGTCCCTTGCCGATAAACCCGAAGCCCATGCGCAGACCCGGTAGCCCGTAGAACTTGGACAGGGTGCGGCTGATGATGAGGTTGGGGTATTTGTTGACGAGCGGAGCAATGTAGCCGGTGTCCATGCAGATGAACGAGGCGTAGGCCTCGTCTATGAGCACCATCGTGTCGCCCGGAATGCTCTCCATGATGCGGCCAATCTCCTCGCTGCTCAGACTGTTGCCCGTAGGGTTGTTGGGCGAAGCAAGGAGGAGCATGCGCGGCCGGATACGGTTGGCATACGCTATCACTTCGCCAACGTTGTAGGCAAAAGTATCCCCGGTTTCATAGAGCGGATACATCTCAGTACGGCCACCGCATTCGCCCGCCACGCGGTTGTAGTACCACCACGAGAACTGCGGAATCATTATGGTGTTGTTGCTGCCGCCTGTCATAAGGAAATAGTGGACAGACGTCTTGAGGATTTCCTCGCCCCCATAGGCCAGCAGCACCTGCGGTTCGGGAACTCCGTAGATTTCCGACAGCCTTACGGACACCACGCTCTTCTTGCCCTCATCGTAGATGCGGGTATAGAAGCACAGTTCCTTGGGATCGAATGTCCTGATTGCGTCAATCACCTTTTGAGACGGCTCAAAATTGAACTCGTTTCTGTCTAAGTAATTCATTGTATGCGTTTGTTTTTATTTCTTCTTGTGTTTGAAAAACCTGCAAAAAGCCTTGCGTCTCCGCCAACGGCGGTCGTGGTGGAGTTTCCGTATTGTGGCACGGCGCACAAAAGCCCCGACATCGTCCAGGCCGCGCGCCTCGGCATAGGCGCGCACCACAAACCCGAAGATCTCCATATTGCCCGTAAACCGGGTAAGGTTTTCCATGAGGTCCCTTTCGGGAATACGGCCAACGCCGGAATAGAACGCCATACGGTTGATGTCTATCACCTCGAAAGCGTAGCGTCCGGTCACGTCACGCCGGAAAAGCACATTAGTGTCGTTGAGATCGTGGTGCAGGACACCTTTTTCGTGCAGCTGCGCCACATAACGGCCGAAGTCGGCGGCCAGCTGGCGGTTCCAGTCCGGACGGTCAAGTTCTCCCTCTATGTTTCCAAGGCTTGTCGGTCTTGACAGATAGTAAGCTGCGGTGAGCCATGGGCCATGCCTGAGTTCCACGAAAGCCACCGGTTCAGGAGTGTCCACACCCCTCCGCATCAGCTCAATGCCGTTGAGAAACGCCTTCTTCGCTTTGTGGGTGCGCAGTGCATACACCACCTTCTGAAACACCGACGGACGCTTGAAGCTCTTCACCACCACCTCCAGCGTTTCCGGTTCGCCGGCAGACGGCCCCAATACAAATGACTTTATTTTGTTGCGCCCGTTCCACAGCAACATACCGCCATCGGCGAACGACGACGGCAAGCCGCCGACAAACTGCAAGAGAGCCTTCGACTGACTGTATGGACTGTTGACGGCGTATTTCCTCATCGTTGCAACCTGTATTTCAGTTCGTACCATTTCCTGCCGACAGAATACCGCCACAAATTACGGATATCCCGACCGGACCTGCAGGGCATGATGGTCACGTCACGCTTGGGCAGCGTGGGGTCAAGCTTGTCGCACAGCGATGCAATATACTCGAACATATTGTACTTGTCAAGCATAAGCCGCTTGGCTTCCGCGAGCACGGAGCGCGACTGTTCATAACGCCGCTCCGCCATCTGTGCGTCTATAATACGTATCGCCTCTTCGGGGCGGTGGATGTCCAGCGGCTCAAAGGCCTGACGGGGGACATAGTCCGCCAGATTGGTACAACCGTAGTAGAACGGGAATGTCTCCGCCAGAAAACAGTCAGAGAGCTTCTCTGTCCAGTAGTACCGCTGCGAAGAGTTTTCAATCACGATGTGATACTTGTATTGTGAAAGGACATCCCACTTGTCGGCAAAGTCATTGAAGCCACGCCCGTAGACATCCATGCTGTCGCCGTAGCGGTCTTTCAGCTTCCCGACAAACCGTATGCGGTCTATGTGTCCCTGCGTAAAGGCCTTGTCGCTTGTTATGACCGACAGCAACTTTGTCTTTTCGGGAACGGGCTTTGACTTGAGCGTGTCATAGTCAAGGCTGCACGACGTTATCTTGCCTTGCGCGTCTTCCGTGTAGCCTATGAACCAGGGCAGAACCGCCGGACCGAAATGCACATTGGGATGCCTTGTCTGTTCCTGACACGTGCATACCAGACCGAACTGGTCTGTATAACGCCGCGGATAGTAAAGCACCGAACGCGGCTCGGTGGTCAGCAATACGGTGTTTTGCGGAGCCACCATGCAAGTTTCGCCCCGGCGCACGCCTTTGCCCTGCACCACCCAAAAGTCCGGGTCTGGCATGCCGGGAACATCACCGATCCAGAAACGGTAGCGGCCGTCAAGCGAAACAAGAGAGCGGTTCTTTGTCTGGCGGGCAAAAATCGTTCCCAGTTCCGGGCGGTAGGGTGTCAAGCGGACATTAAACATTATCTGACGGGGTATTGGTTATCTGCCGGCCGGCACTATTTTGTAGAGTTTGTCGGACGGACGCACCTTTTCCGGTACGGCGACAGAAATGTCCCACCCCTTTTGGGCGTGTTCCACCGGAAGGAGGTCATAGCGTATCTCTGCGGCATCAAAATACACGACACCTGTTGTGGGGCCCGTCACGAGCA
>CAVHBF010000084.1:5220-6521 GCA_963634195.1 Bacteroides thetaiotaomicron
TGTCAAGGCCGCTTGCTTCGAGAAGGAATTCCGCCACGCCGATTTTGGAGAAATATTTGACGGTCTTGCCCACATAGACTTTCTTCTCTGTGGCCGACGAGCCGTAGTTGCTGTTCCACTCGCCCAGCCGCTGACCGAGGTAGTAGCCGTCCCAGAAACCGCGGTTGAAGACCGCCTTCAGCCTCCCGTCCCACCGGTCTTTCATCTCTTCGGTGACAGTTCCGTCCAAAGCCGCTTCAAGAGCCTGCCTGTAGCACTGCACCGTAGTATAGACATATTCGGGGCCGCGGGCACGCCCCTCTATCTTGAAAACCTTGACTCCAGCCTTGACCATGCGGTCAAGGAAGCGGATGGTCTTGAGATCCTTGGGCGACATGATGTACTTGTTGTCGACATCAAGTTCCACGCCCGTCTCGCGGTCGCGCACCGTGTATCCGCGGCGGCATACCTGAAGACAAGCCCCGCGGTTGGCACTGTATCCAAGATTGTCGAGACTGAGGTAGCACTTGCCGCTTACAGCCATGCAGAGAGCCCCATGGCAAAACATCTCGATGCGCACCTTTTGCCCGCCGGGTCCAACGATTTCCTGTTCGTCAATCTGCCGGGCGATATCAGCCACCTGATCCATGTTAAGCTCACGGGCCAGTACTGCCACATCGGCAAAGCGGGCATAGAATTTCAGGGCTTCGATGTTGCTGATGTTGAGCTGAGTAGACAGGTGGATTTCCTGCCCTATGGAACGGCAGTACTGCAACACGGCGACATCGCTGGCAATGACAGCAGAGACACCGTTGCGCTTGGCCGCATCACAGATGGAACGCATCAGCGGCAGGTCTTCTCCGTAGACAATGGTATTGACCGTAAGATAGGACTTGGCTCCGCCTTCCTCACACCGCCCAACTATGTCGCCAAGGTCGCTGATGGTGAAACGTGCAGCGGAGTGCGCGCGCATATTGAGACTCTCTATGCCGAAATACACCGAGTCCGCCCCTGCCTTGACGGCAGCGGCCAATGATTCCCACGACCCCGCAGGTGCCATTATTTCGTAGCCTTTGCTCCTGTAGTCCATTGCGCACGCGCACTTGTTCTGGCAAAGGTACTAATAAATCCCGACCTGCCTGCCCTAAAGTCCGCATTATGTTTCATGCCAAAACCCACATTCAGGCAAGAGAACCGCCTTTTTGTTTTTTTAGCAACATTCTTGCATTGCTGCCGCAAAAAAAACGTATCTTTGTAGCTTAATATTAATACACGCACACGCCTTATGATGACAACAATACGGAAAGTCACTACCAAGGGAG
>CAVHBF010000084.1:6531-9093 GCA_963634195.1 Bacteroides thetaiotaomicron
GTTCAACTACCGGCTCTACAAAGACAACCCGTACTCGGTGCCGGACCTGTATTCCGACATCATGAAGACTTTCAGCAAGGACAAAAACCCCGCGTTCGAATTCTGCGAAGCCGAATATTTTCTGGCATACCAGAACGACAGGATTGTGGGCAGGGTGGCCGCCATAATAAACCGCAAGGCCAACGCCACGTGGAACAAGAAGACAGTCAGGTTTGGCTGGATAGATTTCATAGACGACCCCGACGTAAGCCGCTCACTCCTGAAGGCCGTGGCGCAGTGGGGGCTCAACAAGGGCATGACGGACATTGAGGGACCGCTCGGATTTACCGACTTTGACGCGGAGGGAATACTAATCGAGGGCTTTGACCAACTGAGCACCATGGCGACAGCATACAACTATCCGTACTACTCTGCCCATCTGGAGCAACTGGGCTTCAAGAAAGCCATGGACTGGATAGAAATGAGGCTTCTGGTGCCGGAGAAACTGCCCGAGCAATACGACAAAATCGCCCGAATAGTGGAACGGCGCTACAACCTGCACACCCGCAAGCTCAAAAACACCAGAGAAATAAAGCGCACCGGCATTGGCCGCGACATATTCAAGCTCATCAACGAGGCCTACAAGCCCCTCCCCGGATTCTGCGAACTTTCAGACGGACAGATCGAACGCTATGTCAGCGAATATCTGCCCGTGATTGACCTGCAGATGGTAACGCTGGTGGAGAACAGCGACAACGAACTCATCGGCGTGGGCATATCAATGCCATCGCTCTCAACGGCTCTCCAGAAAGCCAAGGGCAGGCTCTGGCCGCTCGGATGGTGGCATCTGCTCAAAGCCCTGTTCATCAAGAACCCGCCGGGTCTGGACCTCCTGCTTGTGGCCATCAAGCCAGAATATCAGGGCAAAGGAGTCAACGCCCTCCTGTTTGCCGACCTGATTCCCGTCTACATAGCGAAAGGATTCAAATGGGGAGAGACCAACCTTGAACTCGAGACCAACGGAAAAGTGCAGTCGCAATGGCAGTATCTGGACGGCAAAGTCCACAAACGCCGCCGCTGCTACACAAAACCCCTCACGGACTAAAAGGCACACAACAGACATGGCAGAGACGAAGACCAACAACTACGGCGACGAAACCATCGTGCACCTTGAAGGTGTGGAACACATCAGACGGCGGCCAGGCATGTACATCGGACGCCTTGGTGACGGCTCCAACCGCGAAGACGGAATATATGTGCTGCTTAAGGAAACCATAGACAACAGCATCGACGAATTCAACGAAGGCTACGGGAAACGCATAGACATAGAGATAGAGGAAAACCACAGTGCCATGGTGAGGGACTTCGGCCGGGGCATTCCGCTCGGAGGCCTCATTCCTGCCGTGAGCCAGCTCAACACCGGGGCAAAATACGACACCTCGGTCTTCACGGCGAGCGTGGGGCTGAACGGTGTGGGACTGAAAGCCGTCAACGCCCTCAGCCAGCTCTTTGTGGCCAGAAGCCACCGCGACGGCAAATATCACGAGGCCACGTTCAAATACGGCAAACTGGTCAACGACGTGTCGGGCGACACGGAAGAAGAGGACGGCACTTACATATATTTTGAGCCAGACCCGCAGCAGTTCAAAAATTTCAGGTTCAGATCCGAATACGTGGAGTTCATGCTGCGCAACTACACATACCTCAACACGGGTCTGGCCATCTTCTACAACAACCGGCGCATCGTCAGCCGCAACGGGCTTGAGGATTTGCTCAACGACAACATGACGGCCACGCCCCTCTACAATATCGTACACCTCAGAGGAGACGGAATAGACATAGCCTTTACGCACGCCAACCAGAACGGCGAGGAATACTACTCGTATGTCAACGGACAGCACACCACGCAGGGAGGCACGCACCAGAGTGCATTCAAGGAGCACATAGCCCGAACCATAAAGGAGCACTTCGGCAAGAACTACGAGCCTGCCGACATCCGCAACGGACTTGTGGCCGCCATAGCCATCAGGGTGATAGAACCAACGTTTGAAAGCCAGACGAAAATCAAGCTCGGATCACTCGCCATGGCTCCGGAAAAAGACAGCAAGGGCAACCCCTTCCCCCTGTCGGGCGTAAGCGTAAACAAGTTCGTAGGCGATTTCATCAAGAAAAACGTCGACAACTACCTGCACATGCACCCGGACGTGGCAGAGGAGATACTGAAGAAGATACAGGATTCCGAGCGTGACCGCAAGGCCATGGCGGGTCTCGTGTCAAAAGCGGCAAAGGAGAGAGCCAAAAAGATAAACATCAACAACCCCAAGTTGCGCGACTGCATCATCCACCTCAACGACCCGCTACCCAAGAGCAAAAAAGGAGTCGCCGACCCAGAAGACGACCCGCGGCTCGACACCGCCATATTCATCACGGAGGGACTTTCGGCGAGCGGTTCCATCACCAAGTGCCGCGATGCACAGACACAGGCCGTGTTCAGCCTGCGCGGAAAACCTTACAACAGCTTCGGCGAGACAAAAGAACTGGTGTACAAAAACGAGGAGTTCAACCTGCTGCAGGCGGCCCTCA
>CAVHBF010000085.1:0-1139 GCA_963634195.1 Bacteroides thetaiotaomicron
AGCAAAGAAATAAGGTGAACAGATATATTAACAACCTAAAATAAACAATTATGCCAAACGGAAAGAAGAAAAAAAGACATAAGATGTCTACCCACAAGCGCAAAAAAAGACTGAGAAAGAACAGACATAAGAGCAAGTAACATCCTATATGTCACCTCTTTAGTCGCTTGAGGTTCAGATAAAAGTTTAAGGAGCAAACTTGGCGGTCAAATATCTAACAAAAGACTTCAAGTTTGCTCCTTGTGATAATGCGGAGTCTGGATATGCCTTTGGCGGATACTGTCCGCGATGGAACATCCCACGACAACGAAACAACACAGCTGAGTGCGGAGCATTTGAAATCCGCCACGACAACGACAACACCCAAATAATGAGCAGCGAAATAATAATTGACACCCGAAAGACGGAGATTGGCATTGCTCTCCTTGAGGAAGGAAGGCTGACGGAATTTCAGAGAGAGGAGTTGCAGCAATCTTATTCAGTCGGGAATATGTATATTGCAAAGGTAAAGAAACTGATGCCGGGCCTGAACGCCTGTTTTGTAGATGTCGGGCATGAGCGCGACGCTTTTCTGCATTTTCTCGATTTGGGACAGAACTTTTTCTGTTACCAAAAATATCTCAAACAATTAAGAAACAACAAGAGGATATTGCCTGTAAGTAAAGCGGCGGCGCAACCAACACTGGAAAAGGACAAATCCATACAGGAAGTTCTGAAAGTCGGCGACGAGGTGCTTGTGCAGATTGCAAAAGAGCCGATTTCCACCAAAGGGCCCAGAATCACCTGTGAGCTCTCGTTTGCTGGCAGGTTCTTGATACTCATGCCGTTTGACAACAAAGTTTCAGTTTCGACAAAAATACGTTCGGCGACAGAGCGGAAACGGCTCACGCAGATCATTTCAAGCATATTGCCGAACAATTTCGGAGTAATCGTGCGCACCGTTGCGGAAGGAAAGAAGGCGGCGGAACTTGACCAGGAACTGAAGGCCTTGATAAAGCATTGGGAAGCCACGGTGCAGAATGTCCGCAAGGGCACAAAATTGCCGAAGCTTGTATATGAGGAAACAAGCCGGTCCGTTGGTCTGCTACGTGATTTGTTCAATCCGGATTTTGAAGCCATTCACGTAAACGATTCCAATA
>CAVHBF010000085.1:1149-8820 GCA_963634195.1 Bacteroides thetaiotaomicron
CGTTTAATGAAATCAAGGATTACCTCAAGGTTATCGCTCCGGAGAAAGAGAACATAGTGAAACTGTACAAAGGGCAGATTCCTATCTTTGACAAGTTTTCCATCACGAAGCAGATAAAGTCTTCGTTTGGTCGCACAGTAACATTCAAGCATGGAGCGTATCTTATAATAGAGCATACAGAAGCACTGCACGTGATAGATGTCAACAGCGGGAACAGGTCAAAGAACTCTGCAAACCAAGAAACCGGGGCTATTGACGTGAATATCGGCGCAGCAGACGAAATAGCAAGACAGTTAAGGCTCAGGGACATGGGGGGTATCATTATCGTGGATTTTATCGACATGGCCCAAGCGGAACACCGGGAGCAGCTTTACAAGCACATGGTTGAGATAATGAAAAAGGACAGGTCGCGGCACAATATCTTGCCACTCAGCAAATTCGGGCTGATGCAGATAACCCGTCAAAGGGTAAGACCCGTAATGGATGTGAACGTTGAGGAAACCTGTCCCTCGTGCTTTGGTACCGGTCATATCAAGTCAAGTATTTTGTTTACAGACGTATTGGAACGAAAATTGAAAACACTTGTTATAGAATTGAACTACACCAAATTGCGGCTGTATGTTCATCCGTACGTTTACGCATATATAAATCAGGGGCTTCTGTCGTTGAAAAAGAAATGGAAAATGAAATACGGCCTGGGGATAAGAATAACTCCCGACCAGAGCCTTGCCATGCTGCAATATCGGTTTGTTGACAGTCATGGAAACGAAATTGACATGAAAGAAAAGCACGACTGACCACAGGGCAGGAATCCCTGTTTTCGGCAGGGATACTAAATTTTCCGCGGACACAACCGGACTAATGGACATTCACAAAACACGACAGGTAAAACACTAATCATATGGCGACAACCGACGACAAAAAGATAATCTTCTCTATGGTAGGGCTCAGCAAGGTGATTCCGCAGAATCAGAAAACAGTGCTCAAAAACATATACCTGTCCTTCTTTTACGGTGCCAAAATCGGAATTATCGGTTTGAACGGCGCGGGGAAGTCCACGCTTTTGAAAATTATCGCGGGCGTTGACAAACAGTATCAGGGGGAAGTGGTCTGGAGTCCCGGTTATACCGTAGGCTACCTGCAGCAGAATCCGCCCCTTGACGAGACCAAAACAATAAAGGAGAACATCAAGGAGGGGCTTCGGCAAGCGTATGAAGCCCTTGAAGAATACAACAAGATAAATGAACTGTTCGGCCAGGAGGAATACTACAGTGACCCAGACCGAATGGAGAAACTCATGCAGCGCCAGGCTGAGGTACAGGATGTCATTGACGCGACAGACGCGTGGAACATTGACACAAAGCTGGAAAAAGCCATGTCTGCATTGAAATGTCCCGATGGCGACAAAGACATCAGAAACCTGTCGGGTGGCGAGCGCCGCAGAGTCGCACTCTGCAAACTTCTTCTGGAAAAGCCGGATGTGCTGTTGCTTGACGAGCCGACAAACCACCTGGACGCCGAATCTGTGGACTGGCTTGAGCAGCACCTCCAGCAATATGAGGGGACTGTCATTGCCGTGACACACGACAGATATTTTCTTGATGACGTTTCAGAGTGGATTCTGGAACTGGACAGAGGCGAAGGCATTCCATGGAAAGGCAACTATTCCTCCTGGCTGGAGCAGAAGACCACAAGGATGGCGCAGGAAGAAAAAACAGCCTCAAAACGGAGAAAAACTCTGGAAAGGGAACTGGAATGGATACGCATGACTCCAAAAGCAAGGCATGCAAAAGGCAAGGCCCGTCTGAACTCGTATGACGCGATGTTGAACGAGGAGCAGAAAGCGAAAGAAGAGAAACTCGAGATTTTCATCCCCAACGGACCGCGTCTGGGCAACAAGGTAATTGTAGCCAAAAGCATAGGAAAGTCGTTCGGCGGCAGGAACTTGTTCAATGACCTCAGCTTCACGCTGCCACCCAACGGCATTGTCGGCGTGATAGGTCCGAACGGGGCCGGCAAGACAACACTGTTCCGTATGATAATGGGACTGGAACAGGTTGACACCGGCGAGTTTGAGGTTGGCGAAACCGTGAAGCTTGCCTACGTTGACCAACAGCATAAAGACATTGACCCGCAGAAATCCGTCTTTGACATCATCTCTTGCGGCAACGAAACGTTTCGGTTGGGCGGCAGGGACGTGAATGCACGCGCGTATCTGTCCAAGTTCAATTTTTCCGGCAACGATCAGAGGAAACTTTGCGGAGTGCTGTCTGGCGGCGAACGAAACCGTCTACAGCTGGCTCTTGCCTTAAGGCAGGAAGGTAACGTGCTGCTGCTTGACGAGCCGACAAACGACATGGATGTCAATACACTGCGCGCTCTTGAAGAAGGATTGGAATCGTTTGCCGGCTGTGCAGTTGTCATAAGCCATGACCGTTGGTTTCTTGACCGAATATGCACACACATATTGGCCTTTGAGGGTGACGGAAAAGTGTTCTTCTTTGAAGGCTGTTATTCAGACTATGAAATCAACAAAGCAAAGCGTTTGGGTACAGAAGAAACCAAGAGATCGCGCTACCGCAAACTCATTGAAAGATAACAGCATAGACACAATGCCGACAGACAGCCACATGATAATGAGCGTCCATAACCCGAAGATAAGGCAGATGCTCCTTCTTCAACAGAAATCTTCTGAAAGACGAAAGAAGGGCCTGTTTGTGGTAGAAGGACAGCGCGAGCTGAGACACTGCATTGAAGCCCGCTATGAGATAGACAGCGTGTTCTGCCTTCACGACACCAAGGCGAAGATTGCCGGGTTCTTGGGCGACAGATCCGCATTTTATGAGGTTACGCAGGAAGTTTATTCCAAAATAGCATACAGAGGCACCACCGAAGGCGTGGTTGCCACAGTCAGAAGCAAGGAACAGACCCTTGATGACATCAAGAAGAAAGACAACCCCCTGCTTGTCGTATTGGAAAAGGTTGAAAAGCCGGGCAACCTCGGGGCTGTCATGCGAAGTGCCGACGCATCTGGAGCTGATGCCGTGATAGTGTGCGACCCGTTGACAGACATCTACAATCCGAACCTTATACGGAGTTCCATCGGTGCGGTATTCACCGTTCCGTGCATCGTGTGCAATTCCCAGGAATGTATCGCCTGGCTGAAACACAACGGCATCCAGATTCTTACAGCGCAACTTCAGGATTCAAAACCCTACTACGATTTTCCCATGATTTCAGGCACGGCCATCGTCATGGGGACTGAAGCGACAGGGCTTACGGACACTTGGCGAAACGCGGCAGACGGGCATATCTGTATTCCGATGATCGGGAAACTTGACTCCCTAAACGTGAGCGCAAGTGCAGCAATCCTGATGTATGAAGCAGTCCGGCAGCGTGCTACACAATACGTGCAAAACAAAACAACAAAGACTCTTGCCAAATGACACAGGAAAGGACAAACTTCGGAAGCAGGTTCGGTTTGATAATGGCTGCGGCGGGATCGGCCGTCGGGCTGGGAAACATCTGGAGATTTCCAGTAGAGACCGGCAACAACGGTGGGGCTGCGTTTATACTCGTATATATCGCCGCCGTTGCCATCTTCGGCATTCCCCTGATGGTGGCGGAATTTTTTGTAGGACGGTATGCGCGTTCCAATACTGCCACGGCATACCGGAAGTTGTCGAAGAGCCCGTTTTGGGGCAACATAGGTTTTATCTGTGTTGTTGGCGCAACGCTGATATTGAGTTACTACATCGTTGTCGCCGGATGGGTCCTGAAATATCTGCTGTACTCCGCAGACGGTACCCTGACGGCGATATTCCATACCAACGACGCTTCCGGTTACGCCAATCTGTTCCAGAATTTTGTTTCAGACAGCTGGTCGCCAGTCATCTGCATGATATTGGTTCTTATGATGAGCCATTGTTCCATTGTGTTGGGAATCCAAAAAGGCATAGAGAAATTCTCCAAGATTTTTATGCCGGCACTCTTCGTCATTCTTGTTGTCCTCGTGGCTTTCTCTTTGTTTACCCCCGGGACAAAGGCAGGACTGTATTTTCTGTTCCATCCCGACTTCAGCAAAATCACCTCCCACTCCGTGCTGAGTGCCGTAGGGCAGGCATTCTATTCGCTCAGCCTGTGTATGGGTTGCCTGTGTACTTACGCCTCTTATTTCAACAAGAATGTCAACCTCGTCAATACGGCTGTCAACATTACCGTTATTGACACCCTTGTTGCCATCATGGCCGGAGTAATAATCTTTCCCGCAGTGTTTTCGTCAAACATCGATCCGCAAGCGGGCCCGTCGCTTGTTTTCATAGCGCTTCCAAATGCATTCCAGCAGGCATTCGGGAGCTGGACTATAATAAGCTACATCGTAAGCACATTATTCTACATCCTGTTGGTATTGGCTACGCTTACGTCCGCCATTTCTCTCCACGAAGTCCCAACTTCATACATAGCCGAGTCGTGGAAAGTCAGTCGAGGTACAGCGGCAACAATCGTGACTGTCGTGTGCGGTCTCCTTGGAGCGGCGTGTTCGTTGAGCATGGGAATACTTGGCGACGTCACTCTGTTCGGCAAAAATATTTTTGATTTATTTGACTACACTACGACTACGCTGATGCTGCCATTATGTGGAGTCCTGATTACATTCTTCGTGGGATGGAAGGTTGACAAATGCCTTATAACAAACGAAATTTCAGACAGCACGGGCAGCAATAAAACCATAGTGAACTCCATTGTCTGGATTCTGAAATACGTTGCCCCACTGCTGTTGCTTCTGACATTTGTCAACGGACTGGGGTTGCTTGATTTCTGAACGGGCTTGCCATGACCAAGAACATGTCATACAGACACATATTGAAATATACAGGAGTGTTTGGCGGCATTCAAGTCATAAGCGTACTGTCTTCCGTTTTGCGCAACAAGGCTGCGGCATTCCTCATTGACAGATACGGGCAGGGGCTTTCCGACCTGTTCAACTCTACAGTCAACCTCGTCAGTTCCGCAACGACACTCATAGTACCGGTGGCCATCGTAAGGAAGATTTCCTTTCTGTACGAGAAATTCGGAATGGCCAGCGTTTCCGTAACGCATTCAATCAGAGTGATACGTTCGTGGAGCATACTCACAGGACTGCTCGGCTCCATGCTGGTTATGCTGTCAAGCTCGTTGCTCAGCAGCATAACCTGTGATACCTATAATTTCACCAAGAGTTATTTTCTGCTCTCCCCCATGCTTATAATGCTCAGTGTCAACGGCACGGAAATAGCCATAATGAAAGCTACCCGCCAACTAAGACAACTGGCAACAGCCACGGCCATAGGCTCTCTTGCCACATTGGCAATATGTGCAGTATGCTACTATATGTGGAATATCGGCGGCATTGTCGTATCGTTGAATGCCAGCCTGTTTGTCGTGACTTTGCTGAATGTCAGATACACGACCCGCCTTTTCCCGTATGAAGCCTCCCCATTCAGCAGACGGATTCTTTCGCAGGGGAAGTCCCTAATCAAACTGAGCATATCGTTTCTGTTGGCATCGCTTGCGGCTGCATTATCAGAAACACTTATACGCACATACCTTTCCCAAAGCGGAAGCATAGAAAATGTTGGTCTCTATGCGGCAGGGTTTGCCCTGACCGTAACCTACACGCGGTTTATTTTCAACGCCATGGATGCAGACTACTATCCTCATCTGGCGGGAATATGCAACGACAAGGCCCTGATGAACAATGCGATAAACACGCAGATAAACATCTGCGTGCAGCTTGTTGTACCGTGTCTGCTGGCCTTTACGCTCCTGTCTCCCGAGATAATCAGACTGCTCTACACAGACAAATATCTGGAAATTGTCCCGATGGTAATCTGTGCGACCCCCTATGTGTTTTGCAAGGCTATTGTCACCCCCGTAGCATATACAGCTTTGGCAAAAGCCGACTCGGGAATGTATCTGGCCGTTGAAACGGTCTCTGCCGTTGTGCTTGGAGTTTGCGTGATTGTCGGGTACGAACTTTGTGGTCTGATGGGATGCGGGATAGGTCTTTCGGCAAGCAATATCATTGAAACCGCGATAATAATGGCTGTATACCACAAAAGGTATGGAGTCAGGATATACAGGCAGACGACACTTATAATCTTGCTCCAGTTAACACTCTTTGCCATAGGGATAAGCCACATCGCATTTTGCAAAGAACACGGCACAATGGTAGCTGTTGTATTGGCAGCAATAGTGTTTTCACTCTCCGTATTCACATTCTCTATCCGTAAAAGCAAAACAGCCAAATGACCGCCAAGCAGAACATATCGTCAACCCCGTTGGTTGTTATGGGAATAGACCCCGGTACAAATGTGCTGGGGTATGGAATCCTCAAAGTTGAGGGAGCACGGTCAACAATAGAAGCCATGGGGGTAATTGATCTGCGCAAATGCCCGGACATTTACCTTAAACTGGGTCGGATATATGAAAACGTCACGCGTCTAATAGACACATTCAAACCAGACGAACTGGCGATAGAAAGTCCGTTCTTCGGAAAAAACATCCAGACGGCCATAAAACTCGGGCGCGCCCAAGGGGTAGCCATAGCTGCCGCCATAGAACGTGACCTTGCTGTACATGAATACAGCCCTACAAAAATAAAGCTGTCAATTACCGGCAATGGGCTTGCCAGCAAGCAGCAAGTGGCCAATATGCTGCAGAAACTCTTCAAAATCGCCCCCACAAACATGGTACCGTTTATGGATGCCACAGACGCCTTGGCCATTGCATATTGCCATTGCGCACAACGCAAAACCATTGTGTCCGCAAAGGAATACTCCACGTGGAGTGCCTTTGCAAAAAACAACTCATCACGCATAGTGCAGCCCCAAAAAAAGAAATGAATATAGAAAAAACACCTGTAATAAGGTTGGAGAACGTGGAAACAGACAGTGCTTTCCACTTTTGCACTCCATTGAACCTGGAACTGCTGTCTGGTGAAAACTGGATAGTCTATGGACTGAATGGCAGCGGCAAGACGTATCTTGTAAACACGCTGAGATCTGTTTACCGTCTAAAAGGCGGGCATATCACATACAATTTCGGGAAAGATTCCGCTCCTTCAAGCTACCGCAACATACAATATGTGACTTTTCAGGACCAGTATTCAAGCAGTATAACATCGTTGCCGTATCAGATGAGGTGGAATCACGGAACAATAAACATGGATTTTGAGCCGCGGATAAAGGACTGTATTACAGAGATAAGCAAACTGCCGTCAATCTTTACGGAAGAGATTTTCAAGGCTGTTGACTTCCGCAGAATTTCGGCACATACAATTCGCAGCCTTAGTTCTGGAGAATTCAGACGCTTCCAGATTTTGCAGGTTCTCACGAAACGCCCCAAGGTACTGATTGTAGACAATCCGTTCATAGGACTTGACAAGAACGGAAGAGACTCTGTAATGTCATTGTTTGACACTGCGGCCAGAAATCTTGGTGTAAACGTCATAATCGTTGTAAGCAAACTGCCGGAGCACCACGCGGGATTTACTCACGTGATACTCACAAACGGCATCACGGCGACGAAAAAGCCCCTCAACACGTTTCTGCCAAACACCGTAGGTCATAGCGCAGATGCACAAGACGGATCTATACAAAAACCAGAACAAGGACCGACCACTACCAACAC
>CAVHBF010000086.1:0-8549 GCA_963634195.1 Bacteroides thetaiotaomicron
TGCAAATTTTACATGGGTTATATTGTTGTGTGTCAGTAAGTTGAATTTAATTAGCGGACCCTAAAGTAGTCCCTACATATGTACCGTAAGAGCCGCCTTGCAGTTTTCATGCAAGGCGGCTCTTACGGTATGTATGGGAATCGTGTGCTACTCAAGATACCTTGAAAGGGTTGCGGGAAGATAGAACATGTCGTTGCGGTCAACGTAGGTAATCACGCTGGCGAGTTGCACGCTGCGGGAATTGGACTTCCCGTCCGTCACTTCAATGACATTAGTGAATGGACGAATGGCCAAAGACTTCCCGTTGGCGGTATTTCTGACCAAAAGCGTGGGGTATTCCTTTGATTTGCCGTCGCGCCGCATCTCCATGTCATAACCGCGGAACACATCGGTATGGCGCGCAAAGATATTGTCGCTGAAAGTCCCCATCTTGCCATACACGCCGAAAAGGGCCTGCATATAGTGGGCGAGGTCTACGTTGGAATTGACTCCCATAATGCGCTGGGATGCCTTGGGATGGTAACAGGCAAGAAAGACCTCCTCACCCGTATGGCCTCCTGTAGTCCAGCCGAAGCAGGTATGGGCAGTGAGAATCTTGGTAATCACGCCGGAGAGATGACTGCTGTAGAGCGGCGACGCTTTGTCAGGCGCACGCAATTCTTCCGGCACGGGGCTGTTTTTGTAGCCTTTGCTGTTCATGAGAAGCAGCACCTCATCGTTGGTCAGCTCAATTGAGGCGTATTTCCTGAAGATGCTCTTGAGGCTGTCAAACGGCTGCGCGTTGATTTTCGCTTCCAGACCATCTCCGCTGATTTTATATTTCGCGACCTGTCCGAAAAGCCGTTCCAGCGAAGCGTGGCTATAGTCGGCGACATCTCTCCGGCTGATGCTGAAACCACTGTTGCCGTGGTCTACAGTCACTATAACCACCGTGTTGCCATCCTTGCGGGCAAAATCCATTGCCGCACCGACAGCCTTGTCAAAAGCAAGGAACTCGTTGACAACGGCTCCCGGGTCATTGGCATGGGCGGCCCAGTCCACCTTGGAACCTTCAACCATAAGGAAGAATCCTTTTTTGTTTCTGGAGAGTTTGCCAAGAGCTGTTCTGGTCATTTCCTCCAGAGAAGGCTGTTTCTCGGGATTGCGGTCCATGTCGTAATCCATGTCATACTGGCCAAACAACGCCCACATTTTGTCGCCTTTGTCCTGACGCATTCCGCTGATGTCGTCACGGTAAACGTTCACCCCTTGTCTGCGGAGGAATTCCTCGTTGCCGGCATCAAGGTATCTGCCGCCGCCGCCGATAACCACGTCAAGCCCGTTGTGAACCATCTGGTCTGAAATGAGTTCCGATGCATTGCGGTTGTAATAGTGGGCAGAGCAGTCGGCAGGGGTGGCATGCGGGAACTGGCACGTGAAGACCAGTCCGACACTTTTGCCCAGAAGCTGCTTGCCCGCCTCGAGCAGAGTGGCCATCGGGGCATAGGCACGAGTGGAGTCCACAAAACCGATGTTGGCAGAGCCTCTGTAGGGCGGATACGTGGACACATAGCCGGCACGGGAACGGTGTCCTGTCATGTAGCACGATGTTGTGGGTGCGGAGTCGCCTATGGGTGCGTCGGAATTGCATGTGATGACGGTGCCGCACATCCAGGGGTCAATGTTGAGATGCTCCTTTGACGGGTTGCGGTAACGCTGCAGCCAGCGTGCCGCACTGGCCACGCTGAGCGATGTTCCGTCTGAAATAAACAGAATCACGTTTTTGACCGGCTTCACTTTCTCTGGAGCGATGGCATTCGCCGAACAGCACATCGCAATGGCCAGCATGAAACCGACCGTTTTCTTTATGACCGTATGCATATGTTATAGTAGTATTAAAATCTCGTCTCCTCCCGGTCTGTCCTTATAATGTTATGGTCGTACCGCACAACCCTATCTGGTCAGAGCGCGTGATTACCACACGGGACACCCCGCCCCTCAAGGCGTTGAAACTGTTGTCAAGCTTGGGAAGCATGCCGCCCGACACAACACCCCGTTTCCTGAGAGACTCATAGGACTCCTCCGTGATTTGCGGGATGACACTTTCCTCGTCGTCTGCATCAAGCAGCACCCCTTTCTTCTCAAAGCAGAATATCAGGGTCACATCGTATAGGCGGCTCATGGCCTTGGCCACTTCACCGGCAACCGTGTCTGCATTGGTGTTGAGCAGCTGTGCGCCGCTACCCAGTGTAAGCGGGGCTACAACTGGAATCACGCCGCCGCCTATAAGCAGTGAGACAGCATCGGCATCCACCTTGTCCACATCTCCCACGAAACCATAGTCAATGCCGTCAGGGGTGACAGGGCGGCGGTGCGAGCGTATCACATTCATGTCGGCCCCGGTCAGCCCAAGAGCCCTGAGTCCTCTGGCAGAAATCTGCGAAACAATGTTCTTGTTCACCAGTCCGCCATACACCATCGTGACAACGCGCAGCATGCCGGCGTCGGTTATGCGGCGGCCGTTGACCATGCGGGTTTCCAGACCCATCCGCGCTGCAACATCGGTGGCAGTACGCCCGCCGCCGTGTATAAGCATCTTGGGACCCTCTATGTCCGAAAACCTGTCAAGCAGCTGCGACAGCGACACGGAATCTTCCACGATCTTGCCGCCGACCTTGACAACCGTAAGCGATTGTTTCATCTTGTTGTTGTGTTTTTGTCCGAAACTGAACGTCCCCGGTTTGTATATTACTTTTCCAGATAAGTGTAGCCGTACAAATCGCTCTGGAAATAAGATATGAAATCCTTGCCCTCGCGCGGGGTAATGCGCCCTTCATCCACGGCCTTGTCAACCCATGTCTCCAGATGCCTCACAAGTTGCTTGGGATCATATTGCACGTAGTCAAGCACATCGGCCACGGTCTCGCCGTCGATAATCTGGTCAATGGTGTATGAGCCGTCTTCCGCCACCGACACGTGTACTGCATTGGTGTCGCCGAAGAGGTTGTGCATATTGCCCAAAATCTCCTGATAAGCCCCGACCAGAAACACCCCGATGTAGTAAGGCTGGTCTTTCTTCAGCCCGTGGAGAGGGATATAGCTTGTCTGGCGGCCGTTGTACACGAAAGTGTCTATCTTGCCGTCGCTGTCACAGGTGATATCCTGAATGGTGGCGTTGTGGTCGGGCTTCTCGCCCAACCGGTGTATAGGCATTATCGGGAACAGCTGGTCAATAGCCCACGAATCGGGCAGCGACTGGAAAAGCGAGAAATTGCAGTAATACTTGTCGGCCAGTATCTTGTCAAGCTTGCGCAACTCGTCGGGCATATGCTTCTGGGTATGGGCAATGGCATTGACCTCACGCGTGATGCTCCAGTACACGCTCTCTATCTGCGCGCGCGTCTTGAGTCCGATCAGACCGTGGCGGAAGAGGTCAAGTCCCTCTTCGCGTATCTGCTCGGCATCATGCCAGTCCTCCAGCATGGAACGCGCGGAAATCTTGTCCCAGATTTCAGAGAGGTCGCGCACGAGTTTGTGGTCTTCCGGCGACGCTTCCCACGATTCGTCCATGGAGGGCTGCGAAGTGGAGTCAAAGGCTTCAAGGATAAGCACGGAATGGTGTGCCGACAGAGAACGCCCCCCCTCGGAGATTATGTTCGGATGCGGAATGCCGTTATGGTCGGCGGCCTCCACAAACGTGTAGACACAGTCGTTGATATATTCCTGTATGGAGTAGTTCACGGAACTTTCGCTATGGGAAGAACGGGTCCCGTCGTAATCCACGCCCAGTCCGCCGCCGCAATCCACAAACTCTATGTTGTAGCCCAACTTGTGGAGCTGCACGTAGAACTGCGCGGCCTCGGTCAGGGCAAACTGTATGCGGCGTATCTTGGTAATCTGGCTGCCTATATGGAAATGCATCAGTTTGAGGCAGTCCTGCATGTCGTTGGCACGCAGGAAATCAAGGGCGCGGAGCAAATCCGACGAGTCAAGGCCGAACTTGCTGGCATCGCCGCCGCTTTCCTCCCACTTGCCAGCCCCTGACGAAGCAAGTTTGATGCGTATGCCAAGCTGCGGTCGCAAGTCCATGGTCTTGGCCGTAGCGACTATCACCTCCAGCTCCTCATATTTTTCCACCACGAGGAATATGCGTTTTCCCATTTTCTGTGCCAGCAGTGCCAGTTCAATGAAGCTGTGGTCCTTGTGGCCGTTGCAGATAATAAGGCTGTCGGAATCCATGTTGGCAGCTATCACGGCATGAAGTTCGGGCTTTGAGCCGGCCTCCAGGCCCAGATTGTAACGTTTGCCGTGACTTATGATCTCGTCCACCACGGGTTTCATCTGGTTGACCTTGACGGGAAAGATAATGAAATGCTCGCCTTTGAAACTGTATTCCTTCGCCGCTTTGTCAAAACAGTCGGCAGTCTTCTCTATACGGCTGTCAAGGATATCCGGAAAGCGCAACAGCATGGGGGTTGCCGTGCGGTGCGCCACAAGGTCGTCAACCAGTTCCTTGAGATCTATCTGGTTCGAGTCTTTGAAAGGTGTGACATAGACATGACCTTTCTTGTTTATCCCGAAGAAATTTACTCCCCAACCTCCGATGTTATAGAGTTCTTCCGAGTCTTCTATTCGCCATTTTGCCATTTCCGTAGTTAAGCAAGGGTGTTTTGTTTTATCACGTTCACGATACGCTCCACGAGCAAGTCTATCTTGGAGAAACTGTCCAGAATGTCCACGTTGACCGTATGCTGTGCCTTTGAATAAAAGGGCATACGCGAGGCTATCTGTCCTGCCACAAAAGACAGCAGTTCGTCTCCCTGTTTGTCGCGCAACAGAGGGCGCACGGTGCGACTGATTTTCAGGTGTTGCACGACAGTCTGCGGCGACGCGTCAAAAAACACGGTGATACCGCACCTGTTAAGGTAGTCCATGTTGTCAAAAAAGCACGGAGTCCCTCCGCCGAGTGCCAGCACGATGTTCTCGAACTCCGCCACTTCGTGGAGCATTTTGCGCTCCAGCTGCCTGAAGCCGTCCTCTCCCCTTTCGGCAAAGATCTCGCATATTTTCTTGCGGTAGCGTTCCTCTATGTACCAGTCAAGGTCGTAGAACTGCATACCGAGCCTTTGCGCCAGGACTTTGCCCACCGAAGTCTTGCCCGCTCCCATGTAGCCTATGAGCATCACGCTTTTCATAACAGACATTCCGTGTCAGTGCCGCTATGATTTCCTGCGCCTTTTGCGCGGTGCGCTTTCACCGGCGTTGTCTATCACCTGGCGGCATTGCTCCACGGTGATGGTGTCGGGGCTTGCCGCAAGGTTTTTGGGCAGACGGTAGTTCCTGCCGTCAAAGGCGATGTAGGGGCCGTAGCGCCCGTTCATCACTTCAATGCCTCCGTCGAAAGAGTGAATGATCCGCTTCTTCTCCTCTTCCTCCTTTTGTTCTATCAGATGCCGGGCCTGCTCAAGGGTAATCTTCATCACGTCAATGTCTTTCGGGATAGAGACATTCTGCCTGTTGTAGCTTATGTATGGTCCGAACCGGCTTACGTTGGCTACGACATCGCCGTTTTCCATCTGCCCGAGCAGCCGCGGGAGCTTGAACAGCTCAAGGGCTTCCTCAAGGGTTATGCTGTCGATGCTCTGTCCCTCGCGCAACTGGGCAAACTGCGGCTTCTCGTCATCGGAAGCCCTCCCCAGTTGTGCCACAGGCCCGTAACGGCCAATCTTCACGCTCAGCATCCTACCTGTTTTTGGGTCTTGCCCCAATTGGCGCTCGCCGATGCGCAGTTCTGTCTGTTGCTCGGAAGCTTTGGTAACCATGGGGGTAAAGGTGTTGTAGAACTGTCTGGTCAGTTTGTTCCAGTCTTTCCTGCCCGCCGCAACCGCATCGAAATCTTTCTCCACCCGGGCGGTAAAGTCAAGGTCAAGAATGCTCGGAAACCACTCAATGAGGTAGTCGTTGACAATCTTGCCTGTATCGGTGGGAAAGAGTTTGCCTTTCTCCGCTCCCGCCGTTTCTTCTTTCTGCACCGCATCAACACCGGTTCCGGTCAGTTCCATGTAGGTATAGGTGCGCTTTGTGCCCTCCCGGTTGCCTTTTTCCACGTATCCGCGCTGCTGTATGGTGCTTATGGTCGGCGCATAGGTTGAAGGACGCCCTATACCCAGCTCCTCCATCTTGTGTACAAGCGAGGCTTCACTGAATCTCACCGGACGCTGGCTGAACTTTTCCGTAGCGCATATTCTTGCGGGGGTCACTCTTTCCCCCTTGCTGAGACCCGGCAACAGCGGTGCCGCGTCTTCGGTATCGTCTTCCACCGACTCGTGGTAGATACGGGTAAATCCGTCAAATGTTATGACTTCGCCTGCAGCAATGAACTTCTCGTCAAGACCGCCGGCACCGATAGTCACGACTGTCTTCTCAAACAGGGCGTCGGCCATCTGCGATGCCAAGGTGCGCAGGTAGACAAGGCGGTACAGGCGTTTCTCCTGCGGAGTGCCGGATATTTCGGGCACGTCCATATGTGTCGGGCGTATGGCCTCGTGAGCCTCCTGGGCTCCTTTGGCCTTGGTGTGGAAATTGCGCGTCTTGGAATATTTTCCGCCCATCTGCTCTGTCACGACCTGCTTGGCGGCAGAGACGCACAGGGCACTCAGATTGAGCGAGTCCGTACGCATATAGGTGATGAAGCCCTTTTCGTACAGTCCCTGGGCAATGCGCATAGTCTGACTGACAGAATAGCCCAGTTTGCGCGCCGCCTCCTGCTGGAGGGTCGAGGTCATGAACGGTGGTGCCGGCGAACGCTTCACCGGTTTCTTCTCAAGGTTTTCAACGGAAAACGTGGCATTCCTGCATTTCTCAAGGAAAGTCCTTGCTTCTTCGGCCGTATCAAAACGCTTGTTGAGCTCTGCCTTGACAGGGGTTTCCGTACCGTCCATCTCAAACACGGCGTTGACCACATAGGCCGTCTTCGGCTCAAAACGTTCTATCTCGCGCTCGCGTTCCACCACGAGCCTTACCGCCACGCTTTGCACGCGGCCGGCCGACAGCCCCGGTTTGATTTTGCGCCAAAGCACAGGCGACAGCTCAAAGCCCACAATGCGGTCAAGCACGCGACGGGCCTGCTGGGCGTTGACCAGATTGCGGTCAATGTGGCGCGGATTGGAAATGGCCGCGAGTATGGCAGGTTTGGTGATTTCATGAAACACAATGCGGTTGGTCGTGTCGACATCAAGCCCAAGCACCTCGGCCAAATGCCACGATATCGCTTCCCCCTCGCGGTCTTCATCAGACGCAAGCCAGACCTTGTCCGCTTTCTTGGCTTCCTCGCGGAGACTTTTGACGAGACTCTGCTTGTCGGTGGGGATGACGTATTCCGGCATCAGTGTCGCAGTGTCAATGCTGAACGAGCGCGGCTTGAGGTCGCGTATATGCCCGTGGCTCGACATCACGGTGTAGTCCGCACCGAGAAATTTACCCACGGTCTTCGCCTTGGCAGGTGACTCTACTATAACAAGATTCTTCATCTGTGATAACGTTTCTCTGTTCTACTCTTGCACGATTGCACACCTTATTTTATATAAGGGAATTTTTTAGCGACGGCAAAAGTAAACAATTTTCTCCAACTCTCACTTCGTTTCCCCAAAAGAAATAACGGCTTTGCCGAATAAAGGAGGTATGGCTAAAAGAAAAAGACGGCTCTCTACCCAATATTGTCCTAAATAATTTCAATAAAAAACAAAAAAGGAAGTAAAGCTAAGGTAGAAATTTCTACCTTAGCAAAGAGTACCACCTCTTTTACTTCCCAATGACAAATATAACACTTTTTGCTCAAGCAATCGGCAAACTGCCCAAAGGAAATATACGGAAAATCATCCGTGAGGAAAAGACGGACAAGCACTGCAAGGGCTACGACACTTGGAGTCAGTTCATAAGCATGATGTTCTGCCAGTTTTCAGGATGTGACTCTGTACGTGACATATCCAACGGGCTAAATTCAGCCAACGGCAACTTGAACCACCTCGGAATCTGCCGTGCCCCCTCAAAATCAACCGTGGCATACCAAAATGCCAATAGGAGCAGTACTGTATTCCGGCGCATATTCTATGCCTTGGTCGCTCATTTCGGACAGCAGGCGGCATGGCAACGCACCAAATTCCGTTTTAAGATGCCAATCAAGCTATTGGACTCGTCAACCATTACGCTGACCATGTCGCTCTATGAATGGGCTCACTACACTACAAAGAAAGGCGCAGTGAAGATGCACACACTGCTTGATAACGACAGCCTTCTTCCTGAGTTCGTGAATGTTACAGATGGCAAATGCGGGGACAACAAGGGCGCATTCAATATCCCTGTTTCGTCTCATTCTGTGGTTGTCGCAGACCGTGGCTATTGCGATTTCTCTCTTCTTGACAATTGGGACAGCAAGAATGTTTTCTTTGTCGTTAGGCACAAGGATAACCTGCTTTATAATAGAATCAAGGAACTCCCACTGCCCGAAAAGAGAGCACAGAATGTGCTCATTGACGAGGTTATAGAGCTGACGGGCACGCAGACCAAGGGGA
>CAVHBF010000087.1:0-8201 GCA_963634195.1 Bacteroides thetaiotaomicron
GCTTTGGCTCGTCTGGCACGAGCGGAACGGTACAGTTGCTTTCGCAGCTCTTGCCCGAAGCGGAAATAGTTGCACCGGACATTCCGGTGGATCCGGTCGAGGCATTGCCGTATCTCAGGGATTTTTGCAGGCGGGAAAATCCCGACCTCGTGATAGGCACTTCTATGGGTGGTATGTATGCACAGCAGATGAGGGATTTCAAACGCATCTGCGTGAACCCGGCTTTCAATATGTCAACGATGAGCAAAGTCCTCAAGACGGGCGAGCACAAATTCTTCAACCGCCGCAAGGACAACGGTAAAACATTTCGGATAACGCGGGACATCATTCAGCACCACAACCAGATGGAACGCCAGCAGTTCAAGGACATTACCCCGGAACAGGACGCGACCTGTTGGGGGCTCTTCGGCATCAATGACCCTGTGGTGAACACGTATGACACGTTCAGGAAACATTACTCCAACGCCATTAAGTTTGAGGGGGAGCACCGACTCAACGAAAAGGTTCTCCGCAAAGTCCTCATCCCGCTGATAAGGGAGATTATGGGTCAGGAGTAAACTTTCTGCTTACCCTGTGGCGGGATTCTGGATGCCATATACGGGGAAAGCCCGGAGGACAGTCCTCCGGGCTTTCCCCGTATATGGCACATGCTTATTTACCTGCGCCCGTTGGAATCTTGGGCTGTGGAGCGGCCTTTACAGAGACAAGCTCCACTTTGAAAATAAGTGCGGAGAAAGGTTTAATGGGCGAGTTGCGGTTTTCGCGTGCGCCGTATGCCAGATCGTGTGGGAGGTATATTTCCCATGTAGAGCCTACGGGCATCAGTTTGAGTGCTTCCGAGAAACCTGGCACCACGCCGTTTACGCTGAACTCCTGTGTCTTGTTGCGCTTGTATGAACTGTCGAACACGGTGCCGTCAATGAGGCGGCCCTCATAGTTCACCTCAACTCTGGAGTTCTCTCCGGGCTTTTCTCCAGTACCGGCTTTCAGAATCTTGTACTGCAGACCGCTTGGCAGGGTCACCACGCTGTCTTTTTTTGCATTTTCAGCGAGGAACCGCTCTCCCGCAATACGGTTGTCGCCGTATTTCTTTTCCATGAGCTGGTTGTGGTAGTATTCCATCTGGTGCGAAGCCACGCTCATGGCGGAGTCTGCACTGATGGAGCCGCGGTTGTCTGTCGTCTCGGTGAAGCCGCGCAGGAATTCCGCAGTGTTGACAAATGCCGAGTCGCTGCTGTCGGTAATCTGCTTGTTGGCTTGCGGCAGCATCTGGTTCATCACTTGGTCTGCAATTTGCATTCCCGTATAATATGCCTTGAGCTTTGCGTTTGTGGGGTCGCCGGCGAATTCCCGGAAACCGCGCATGAATTCGCTCATGTACTGCGCTGTGTCAATGCGGAGCTGTTGCTGGAGATATTGCTTGAGACCGTTGGTGTTGGCAGCCCCGAGGCAGTAGCTGAACACGTCTGCGCTGACGGTGTCCGGAGCGGTCTTGGCAGGGACGGGTGTTTCTGTTTTGGCTGCTTTGCGGTTCTTGTTTGCTTTCTTCTGTGCACTGACGGCACCAAAGGCAATTAGAAGAACGAGTGCAGATAAGATTATACGTTTCATATTGCTGTGTTTCTGGATGATTTGTTACTTGGTTTTCTTTGACTTGCTGCCAATCTGCTGTGCGGTGATGTCGGAATTGGCGTTTACGAGTTTAATCTTGAAAATAAGGGCGGAGTACGGCTTGATGACACCCATGTCGCGGTTGCCGTAAGCCTGATCGTACGGGACGTAGAGTTCCCACTCCGAGCCTTCGGGCATCGCAGTGAGGGCTTCTTTCCAGCCCGGCACAACCTGGTTGAGCATGATTTCAGTAGGCTTGCCGCCGTTGTTTTTCTCCGAGCTGTCAAACACGTTGCCGTCAATGGTCTTGCCCTCGTAGACAACCTGTACTTTGTTCGATGAGTCGGGCACGGGGCCCGTGCCCTCTGTCAGAACTTTGTAGAGAGTGCCGCCGGGCAGCTTCTTTACATCGGCCTCCTTGGCCTTTCCGGCGATGAAAGCATCGCTTTTCTTCTTGTTTTCGCCATAGGTCTTGGTGAGGTTGCGGTCTTTGTAGGTCTCTACGCGCTTTGTGAGTTCTTTCTTGACCTGCTCAAGCTGGATTTTCGGCTCGCCCTTGGTTCCGTCTATGAAACCGGCCACAAGCTGGGTGAGGCTGATGGTCTGGGTGGAGTCCGTTCCGAATAGTTCGCTGTTGGCCGCCGCATAGACCTGAGTGCCAACCTGCTGTCCGATTTGCACACCCGCATAGTAGGCGGCGAGCTTCTTGTCGTCGCCGGCCTGGGCTGCTGCGGCAAAACCCTTGTAGAATTCGTCCATGTAGGCGGTGTCAATGCCGAGCTGGTTGGCTATGTACATCTTCACTCCCTGCGAATTGGCCACGCCGAGCTCATAGCTCAGTGTGTCGAGATCCGTCTTGGGATTGCCCTTGGGGATGCCTCCTTTGTTGCAGGAGCCAAATGCCACAATCGCTGCGGCAATGATGATAACTGTCTTTTTCATGATTGTTATTTTTTTGTGTGTTTTGTCTAGCACTGTTTACTCTGCTGTTGCGGTTCTTCACTTCACTTCAAGAAGTTCCACATCAAATACCAGGGCAGAGTACGGCGGAATGCTCTCGCCGGCCCCGTTTGCTCCGTAGGCAAGGTTGTATGGTATATGGAAACGGTATTTGGCTCCTTCCTTCATGAGCTGCAGCCCCTCTGTCCATCCGGCGATAACACCGTTGAGCGGAAAGGTGGCGGGAGTGCCGCGGCGGTAGGAACTGTCAAACACGGTGCCGTCGATAAGACGCCCCTCATAGTGACACTTCACGCTGTCGGTGGCTTTGGGACTCTTGCCGCTGCCCTCGTTGAGGATTTCGTACTGCAGTCCGCTGCCGGTGACGCGAACCCCGTCCCTGTCGGCGTTCTTGGCAAGATACCGCTCACCGGAGACCTTGAACTGGGCTCCGGCCTCTTCTCTGGCTTTGCGGTTTTCCTCTTCCGCTTCCTGCATAAACGTGTTGGCGACAATCTGTGCCTCTTTCATGCTCATCTTTAACTCCTTGCCGCCAATCACGTCCTTGATTGCGCTGGCAAAATCGTCAATGTTGAGCTTGTCGCCACCCATACCTCTAAGCTGATGGCCGATACCGAGCCCCAAGGCGTAACTTGCTTTGTCCATAGCTGAAAATGTCGTTCTTAATATTGCTGTGCAAAAGTAGTGCTTTTGACTGACAAAGTGTTGAGGGGGCGGCAGTTTATTAATCCTTTTTATGAATATACCTGCAAAAAAGGAAACGTTGGCAACCTTTTTTATGATAAAAAGCCGGTCCGCCTGCCGTAACGCAGGCGGACCGTTACTGTTGCAGCGACGGGAGTCCGCGTTATTTGACAAGCACTTTGTGTCCGTTTACAACGTATATGCCCTTTTCAAACGGCAGGAAGTGGACTCCGTGTACATAGTCGTTGAACACGCATTGTCCTGCAGCGTTGTAGATGCGGAATTCTTTTCTGCTTTCCGAGGCAATCATGATTCCGCCGTCCCGTCCGTAAGCTTCGCCGGCTCTGCCGTTGCGGATGGTTTCATAGATGCTGGTCTCGCCGTCGGCTTCTATGATTTCAACATCTTGTCTGCCAAGCTTGAACGCCTCTATGTTGAAACGGGAGTACGATGGTAGGTTGTAGAGTATGCCGAGGCTGACTTCGGCCTCTCTGCTCAGTATAAATTCCATACTGGTTTCGTTCCCAAGGGGAGTGTATGCCAGGCTTTTGTTGATAGTCTCGTTGTCAGCAAGTTCCGGTCCTTCCGTTACCGTGAGGTACGAGTTGCTGACAGTCCCCGCCTTGCTGCTCACATCCAGACTGAAAGTATATTTGCCTGCCGGCAGGAGCACAGTCTGGTAAGCGCGGTGGTTGGACACGCTGCTTGCGAACTTGAAGTAGTCGGTGGCTATGCAGAAGTCGCTGTTGTAGTTCTTGTCCACGCAGACTCCGGTGGTCACGTTGAGGTTGGTTGTCGCGCCACGCAGCTGCCATGTGGAGTTTGGTGTGTTCTGCTCCAGAGCGTAGAAACGGTCTGCCGAATAGTCGTTGACAATCGTTGACTCGTCGTAGATAAACGGGCGTTTGTAGTTTGTAAGATAAGTTGAGGTCACGTCGTCTTCTGTGGCATCGCCGTCGGTATCAAGGGTGAACACCCCCTGTGTTATGGGCCATGCGTCACCATCGGGACCGAAGCCTTCGCGTACGCCGTCGTTGCCGAATGCCGTCTGGTCAGTCACGTTGCCCTGTCCCTGGTTGAAGTTATAATAGAGGGCAAGCCCGGTCTCCTCGCCCTGTAGCGGGGCATTTGCGTTCTTCTTCAGGTCAGAGCCGGTGAGGACTTTTTTCCAGACGCGTACCTCGTCTATGAGGCCCTTGAAAGGAGTCTCCGCGTTGCTTATGGACATATTGCCGGTCCATTTGCCGATAGCATAGCCGAGGCTTGACGATGGGGTCTCGAACAGTTCTCCATCGCGGTACAGCTTGATGTTGCCGAGACTGAAAGTTATGGCGTAGTGGTGCCATTCATTGAGGATGACGTAGCCGTCTGATGACTTGAGCGATGCGTTGTTGAGTATAATCTGGTAGGCCCCGTTGGCCACTCCGTGCATATTGGCAAAGCCGTTGTCCGTATAGAAGCCTCCGGCCCCGCTGTATTGTGCGGGGTTCATCCACCATTCAATAGTCCATGTCTTGCAGTTGGATGAGAGAGGGCAGTTGAATGCGACTCTCTCGCTGCCGGTGAAGCTGAGCGCGTTTTTCGGATTGGCGTTTGAAACGCAGAGCAGCCTCTTCTGGGTAAGGGTGCTTGTGCCTACATCGTTGGTTGCTGCAAGCGTGATGTCGTAGAAACCGGGGCGGGTGGGGGTGAACGACGAGTTCTGGCCGTTGATTACAGTGGTGTGGCTGTGGTTGTCGGCAGTCCACGTCCATTTGTCGGCGGTGCCGCGGCTGTTGTCAACAAGATAGGTTGTCTCACCGAGCATGATGCTTGACGGGTTGACGGAGAACCGGGCGGTCGGAGCCGCAGCATTGACCGTTATGGTCTTGCTCAGCGAAGACTGTCCGGTGCTGTTGGTTGCCGTCAGTGTCACGGTATATGTTCCGGGCACATCGTATATGGCGGTGGCGTTGGTGGTCTTCATGGTTTCGCTGCGCGCTCCCGCGAGAGTCCACGTATATGAGGCGTTTGCGCCCGATGAGCGGTTGACGAAGCTGAACGGTTCGCCCGCGTCTTTGACGGTGTCGGCCATGGTAAAGTCCGCAACCGGCATCTGTGCCGCTTTTACCACGATATCCTTTGTGGCTGTCACTGTCGTGCCGTCTGCCTTTGTGACAGTCAGGCTGATGGTATATTCGCCGGCCTTGTTATATATAATGTAGGGGGCCTGCGAAGAATATGTGTTGTTTTCCGCTCCGGGAGTGTTCCATTGCCACAGGATGGTGGATATCGGCGACACGGCGTAGAACTTTGTCGGCACACCGGCTTCCACGGAGTCTTTCTCGCAGGAGACGGACGGGGCGGTGTTCAGCTTTGACCCTTTCAGTATTGTCGCGTCGGTGGTCTGCGTATAGCTGTCGTTGCTGAAATAAGCATGGTTGGTCATGGCATATTCGCGTACTTTGGTCTCGCCGTTGTCCTCAATAAGATCCATGGACAGGTATGCTATGAGGTCGTTGAGGGCAGCCGGGTTGGAAACGGCTTCGTCCTTGCTGCCGTATATTTCGGTTTTGGAGCGTGCCGTGTTCCAGATGCGGAACTCGTCGATGGTGGCGTTCATGAGACCGTTGTCCAGGCCAATGGTGAAGTCGCCGATGGCGGGGAGTCCGCTGTAGTTGGCGGACGTGACTGTCTTCTTCTTCATGCCGTCAACATAAATGGTGAGGGTGTTTCCGTCTACCACAACGGCTACATGATACCACGTGCCCGTCTTTATGGTGTTGGCGTTGGTGTTGGCGAAATCAAGAGGGTCCTTGTTTGACCATCCCGCGCTTATCTGCCCCGAAGCCGAGATGTTGACAAAGAAATTGTTGTCGGGATTGCCCATCTTGTTCAGCGAGCCGCCCAAAGATGTGGGTTTGACCATGAACTCCACTGTACCCTGGTTGTAGGCTTTTGTTATGGCGTTGGGTATGGTTATGCCGTTCTGGTTTAGTTGCAATACGCGGTTCTCCTTGTTGTCTATGATGAACGGGTTGCTTGCTGTATTGCTCTTCTCCGACACGAGAATGCGCCCGTTGTATCTGTAGGCTGCGGCAACGGAGTAGATGCCGTCCTTGTCTTTTACGGTGTATGACTTGTTTGCCGTTCCGATGCTGTCAACCAGTGAACTGCCGCTGTAGATGTAGTACTTGGCGACAGGCAGTGTGGTTGCCGCCGGCGAAGTCCATGAGAGGGTTGTGCCGTTGAGTGAGGCGTTGAGCGGCGGGTTGATGGCCTCGCCCGGTACCACTACCGACACGCACAGGGTCGCCTCTCCTCCCTTTATGTCTATCGTGTCGATGTCAAACGGTATTTCTACCGGGGTTTCGCGGTCAAACTCATAGTTCATGATCGAGGCCTTGTAGAGGTGCCCGGCCCCTATGCCGCCTGTCTTGGTGCTGACAAAGAAGAAATACTTGAGCGGCTTGCTCTTGTCGAACCGCTCGCCGAGGTCTGTCAGGTCATAGCCGAACTCCATCGGTTCATAGTGGTAGCCGTCGGCCCAGCGTCCCAGCATGGGTACGAGAGGGGACTTGCCGTCAACATCGTATTTGGTTGTACCGCTGAAATGCACGAAATCAGCGGTGACTTCGGGCGCGGTGGCCGCAGTGTCCTGTGCGATTCCTGCGCTGAGCTTGAGTTCCCAGCGGCGGTTGTAGTCCATAAGTAGCTTGATGGTGCGCTGCGGTTCGAAGTCGGGACGGTGTTCGTAGAGCTCGGTGGCCCAGTCCAGTTTCATGACCCCGTCTTCATACACGCAGTATGTGAATGCGTAAGGACAGTAGATGAAACCCTGGTTGCACCAATAGCCTCCCCACGAGTTGCATATGATCCACGCGCCGAGCTCGTTCTTGTCCTTTTCCCCGTAGACTCCGTTGGAATCAAGGTCGAACTCTATGCGGTCGTCATAGCCCACGATGGTCATTCCGTGGTCGTAGGTCTTGCCCCAGTTCTTGACGCAGTACATGTTCGTCACGCCGATGGCGTTGTTGGTGGCAGTGGCAGGTACCCGTCCCCATGTTCCGCCGCTGGCCACCCCGAAGCCGACCACCCCGCCGTCGTTGTAGCCTTCCGTTCCCCAACGGTTCCACAACCACTGCTTGAGCTGCTCCTGCGTGGACTCGTCATCCCTGGACACTCTCGGGCCGTAGAAGAAACTCCTGCTCCTGTTGAACATGGCGGAATACCACTTGTCATAGCCCTGCATCCACCCGAAAAAGCTGTTGTCGGTGGTCTGGTAGCCGAACGTGTTTGAGTAGGTGCGGCCGCCGTAGGTCGGCACATTCGGGATACCGTTGGACACCATTATGTATCTCTTCTCCACACCGGGCGTGGTAAACAGCCACGTGAAATGGGTGGGGTACTGGTTCTCCTCGAGAGATGCATCCTTGTTGCGCCATGAGTTCATTTCGTGGGTGAACATATAGCCGATGGCCTGTGCCGAGCCGCACGAGCCTCCGCTCTGGTTGAAAATCGGCGGGTAGTACATGCTCAGGGCGTTGTTGATGTGGTCTGGCCGCTGCCCGCGGTTCATGGACTTGGCACTGCCCCGCGCCGCCGTCTGAGGCATGGTTCTCTGCAGGCTTGCGTCAAACGGCATGTAGTCGGGATACTTGGTCTTGTCTACCTCCTGCGCCGGGCTTTTCAGTACGCTGCCTGAAAACATCATTGCGCCAAGGGCGGCAATCAAAAAAAGTCTGTGTCTTTTCATTATGTTGTTGTTTTGCTTGTTTGGTCATGCAAAGCGCAGGAAGAGACTCCCTGCACCTGACTCCGTAATTTTGGAAATCGCAAAGATATTTATTTTTTCTGTATGTGTATTGCTTTGAGGGCAACATTTGCTCTTCCAACACAGCCAAAATGAATATTCATGGGCAATATCCAGAAAACATTCGCTTTTGCGCCGCGCAACAGCATGGAAT
>CAVHBF010000088.1:0-8164 GCA_963634195.1 Bacteroides thetaiotaomicron
ACATCGAGGACGGGCTCGACGGGCTCAGATACAACAAGGTCATCGTCGCCACCGATGCTGATGTCGACGGCATGCATATCAGACTGCTGATGCTCACTTTTTTCCTGCAGTTCTTCCCGGATCTGATAAAGAAAGGCCATGTCTACATATTGCAGACCCCGCTGTTCAGAGTCCGTAACAGCAGGAGGGGCACGCCCAAGGCAAAAACCGCCAAGACCGATGACAAGGCAGCGGGAGCCGCCATACTCAAGAAACGCGACGGAAACCAGCGCACCGAATACACCACGCGCTACTGCTATTCGGAAGAAGAGCGCGTCAACGCCATAAAGGAACTCGGCCCCGACCCTCAAATTACCCGGTTCAAAGGTCTCGGTGAAATCTCTCCCGATGAATTCAAGGAGTTCATCGGACCGCAGATAAGGCTGGAACAGGTCAGTCTGCACAAGACCGACCAGGTACAGGAACTGCTCAGCTACTACATGGGCAAGAACACCCCGGAGCGGCAGAACTTCATCATCAACAACCTCGTGATAGAAGAAGACAGACCCGATGAGGATTTCCCCGAGGAACAAAACCCGTGAGGACAACCACGTTGCCGACAACCGCTCCCTTTGCCTACCACACAAAACCGCATACAGATGAAAACAGCCGTCTTTCCCGGGTCGTTTGACCCTTTCACCACAGGCCACGCCGACATCGTGGCGCGGGGGCTTGGCATCTTCGACAAGATAATCATAGCTGTCGGTGTCAACTCCGGCAAGGCTTCGTTCCAGACTCCCACAGAACGTCTGCGCACCATCAAAGACCTGTATGCTGATGACAGCCGGGTGGAAGTCACTGCATACCAGGGGCTCACGGCCGACCTTGCGGCAGAACGCAAGGCCGATGCCATCCTGCGCGGGGTGCGTTCGCTGAGAGACTATGAATATGAGCGCGACATGGCAGACATCAACAGGCGGCTCAACGGTGTGGAGACAGTGCTGCTCTTCTGTCGCAGCGAACTGGCAGCCGTCAGTTCAAGCACCGTCAGGGAGCTGCACCTCTTCGGCAGGGACATCTCCCCCTTCATTCCCACCAAACGAGACTGACCCCTCTGCCCCTAATTCCTCCGTTACACTTGCCTCACACAACATACACGATGAAAAAACTCCAAATTCTGGCAGCGGCGCTGCTGTGCATGACCGCCGCAGCGACAGCCCAAACCCCGAAAGACCAAAGGGATCTGGATCTTGCCATGCGCAAGCTTGCCACAACGCATATGGCGATAAAGGCCCTGTACATAGACACCACCAACACTGCCAAACTGACCGACGAAGCCATCAAGGCCATGCTGGCGCAGCTCGACCCGCACAGCAGCTATTCCAATGCCGAGGAAACCAAAAAGTTCACGGAACCGCTCAACAGCAACTTTGAGGGAATAGGAGTGCAGTTCAACATTCTCAACGACACACTCGTGGTGGTGCAGACCATAGCAAAAGGTCCCTCTGAGAAAGCCGGCATACGTGCCGGCGACCGTATAGTCACGGTAAACGATACTGCCATTGCCGGTGTCAAGATGGCACGCGACGCCATCATGAAAAAACTCCGCGGTCCCAAGAATACAGCCGTCAACCTCGGCATCTGCCGGCGCGGAGTAAAAGAGCTCCATTCCGTGGACGCTGCCTATATGATACGCCCCGGTATCGGCTTTATCCGCATCAGCAGCTTTGCGGCAACAACACGCGAGGAAGTACGCGACGCCATCAAGAAGCTGAAGAAAGAAGGCATGACAAGCCTTATTCTCGACTTGCAGCAAAACGGCGGAGGCTACCTTGAAGCGGCCAACGGAGTGGCAAGCGAATTTCTCAACGAGGGAGACCTTGTGGTGTATACCGACGGGCGTTCCGTGCCAAAACAGACCCTTACGGCATTGGGCGGAGGCCTGTTTACAAAAGGCAATGTGGCTGTGCTCGTCGATGAATATACCGCCTCGGCAGCAGAGATTGTCAGCGGTGCCATACAAGACCACGACAGGGGAATCATCATAGGACGGCGCACCTTTGGCAAGGGTCTTGTGCAGCGGCCTGTCGACATGCCTGACGGCAGCATGATACGGCTCACCGTGTCGCACTACTACACCCCCTCGGGACGCTGTATACAAAAGCCCTACGAAAAGGGCAAGAAGACTGACTACGACGGCGACATCATGAACCGCTACAACAGCGGCGAACTGATGCACGTTGACAGCATACATTTCGCCGACTCGCTGAAATGCTACACGCTCAAGGAAAAGAGGGTCGTATATGGCGGCGGGGGCATAATGCCCGACTATTTCATTCCGCTCGACACCACGGTATACACGAAATATTACCGCGACCTCAGCCGCAAAAACATCATCCTCAACGCATACCTGACATATTTCGACAACAACCGCAAGCCATTGACTTCAACCTACAAGAACTTTGAAAAATTCAAAAAGGACTACGAGGTTCCCACCGCACTGGTTGACTCCATCATTGCGGAGGGAAAAAGAATGGAAGTGACGGCAGAGGACGATGCCGAACTTGACCGGACTGTCCGCACCATAAGGAAGACCGTCAAAGGACTCGTTGCCCGCGACATCTGGGACATGTCGGAATATTTCGCCATCATAAACGACAACAGTGACATCGTGAATAAAGCCATCAGGCTGCTGCAACAGGAATAAATGACAATGCACCTTCAATGAAAGACACCTTTGACATAAGAGCACAACAGGTTGCCGCCACTACCGACAGGGAATATGAAAACGCCTTGAGACCGCTCAGCTTCGGCGACTTCAACGGGCAGAACAAGGTGGTGGACAACCTCAAGGTCTTTGTGGAAGCCGCCAAATACCGAGGAGAACCGCTTGACCACACCCTTCTCCACGGTCCGCCGGGACTGGGCAAGACCACTCTCAGCAACATCATCGCCAATGAGCTCGACGTGGGCTTCAAAATAACTTCCGGCCCGGTACTCGACAAACCCGGCGACTTGGCGGGACTACTGACTTCGCTCGAACCGCACGACGTGCTGTTCATCGACGAGATACACCGCCTGTCACCGCTGGTAGAGGAATACCTTTACTCCGCCATGGAAGACTACCGCATTGACATAATGATAGACAAAGGCCCCTCCGCCCGCTCCATACAGATAGAACTCAATCCTTTCACCCTCGTGGGGGCTACCACAAGGAGCGGTCTGCTCACTGCTCCGCTCAGGGCACGCTTCGGCATCAACCTCCATCTGGAATACTACGACAGCGGCACACTCAAGAACATCATCATGCGTTCCGCCGATATCCTCAACGTGAAGATTGACAGCGAGGCCGCCGCCGAGATTGCAGGACGTTCGCGCGGTACACCGCGAATAGCCAACGCCCTGCTACGCCGGGTGAGGGACTTTGCACAAGTCAAGGGCAACGGACGCATAGACCTGCCCATTGCACATATGGCACTTGAGGCTCTAAGCATCGATGCTTTCGGACTTGACGAGATTGACAACAAAATCCTCTGCACCATAATAGACAAGTTTGGGGGAGGGCCCGTGGGACTCACCACCATAGCCACAGCCATCGGCGAAGACCAGGGCACCGTGGAGGAAGTGTATGAGCCTTTCCTCATCATGGAAGGGTTCATAAAACGCACACCGCGGGGGCGCGAAGCCACAGACCTCGCCTACAAGCATCTGAACCGCCAGCACAACGGGCAGGATGACAACCGCCCAAGCCTGTTTGACCGCCACCCCGATTTGTTTGACTGACGCGACAAAGCCGGGTCTTCTACCTTTACATGAACGACAAACTCACACAAACAACAACTGCAACTTATGGTATCGTACCAGTCTGACAATATCGGGTTTCCCAACATAAAACGGCGGGCGACGACCGCCTGGCTTCGGCAGGTGGCATCATCACACGGACGGAAAATAGGCGATGTGGCGTACATCTTCTGCAACGACGACAAAATTCTTGAAGTCAACCGACAATACCTGAAACACGACTACTATACCGACATCATAACCTTTGACTACACGGAGGGAGACACACTCAACGGCGACATCTTCATAAGCCTCGACACCGTGAAAGGCAACTCGGAGCTGCAGCACACGCCATACAGCGAAGAACTCCACCGCGTCATGGCACACGGCATACTGCACCTGTGCGGCATCAACGACAAGGGGCCGGGAGAACGCGAGAAAATGGAAAAAGCGGAAAACGATGCCCTACTTCTTAAAAAAACATAATTTTCGTTTTCCCCTTTGGACAGAATGGATAATTTTGTAATTTTGCTTTCAGAATAAGTTCTCGATTTTTTAATGTTAAACACACAAAACAAGTTGAATTATGAAACATCCAGAAGCATTGCCTTTCGGTTTGGACGAGAAAGAACTGAATGCACGCCTTGAACAGCGGCTTGACACTCTCGCAAAAGAAACGCAATTTTACCTCCGCAAGGACATTTCGTTGAACGAACTCGCAGACCTCCTCGTTACAAACCGCACATACGCCTCGCGTATGATAAACAGCGTCAAGGGCTGCAAGTTCAATGAATATATCAACAGTCTCCGTCTCCAGAAAGCAGAAGAACTGTTTACCGACAAGGACTACATGAACTCCCACAGCATCCGCGACCTTGCTTCTGACTGCGGCTTTGCATCTGTAAGCACATTCCGCCGCGCATTCACGAAAAAATACGACAACACCCCTCTCTTCTTCGTAAAGCGCAACGGCTACAGGGAATAGGCACCACTGCATCCCGCAAGCGGAGACCGGACACACGAAAAAGGGCTACGACAAGCGTCACAGTTGTCGTAGCCCTTTTGGACATTGTTTCCGTTCCAGACCGCTGTTGAAGATGCGTTCGTTCTCGCCGCAAAGGCTGTCCCGCCTGTGGAAGAGATGGAATTCTATGGCCTGAAATTTGGCGTATTTGCGCTTGAGACCGATGTTGAAGAGACGGTTGAACAGGTCAAAGTCCTCATACCCGTAGCCTTTCAGCTCCTGATCGAAACCGTTCACCTTGCGCAGGTCTTCCATCCACATGGCCATGTTAGCCCCCCGACCATAGAAGCGTCTCTTGCTGTAGAAGTTTTTTGTCCAGAATGTGAGAAACGGAAGCCACAGGGCATTCTCCCTGCGCCTGACTCCCGGAGTGCAGAACGAAACTCCGATACTTTTTCTTTCCGTAAGCCTGCGGGTCAATCCTTCCGTCAGGGACGCCCTGCTCCCTATCACAAAGCAGCCTTTCTCCGCCAGACGCTTGTGGTCTGCCACAAAATGGCGTTCCATAATGATATCGCCGTCTATGAAGATGACATAGTCGCCGTGCGTCATGCGCAGGGCGTTGTTCCTTGACTCAGCCAAGCGAAAACCTTTGTCTTCTTGCCAAGCATGAAGAATCGGGCATGGAAAATCTTCGGAGAAAGACTCCACCAGCCTTCTTGTTTCATCCGTTGAACCGTCATCGGCAACAATAATCTCGTCGGGAATGCAGGTCTGTCTTCCCGCACTCATCAGGCTCAGCCTCAGAGTTTCAGGACGGTTATACGTAGATATGACCAAAGTTGTTTTCATTGGTTGCTTCTGTATGTTGCTAAGATAGGATATTTTCCAGACATGACGGCTTCTGTGAGACATTTTCCCGGTTTCCCGACGATCCAGTGATTTTACCGATAGCCATGGGCAACAGAAGCCCGACTATTCTGCCGGACTTGACAGAATCTTTTTGTAGCGTGCGCTGTCAGCCAACAATTCGACCGCAGCTTTGACCTGCCTGTCGTGTTTCAGCTGGTTTTCTATTGTGCCGGCAGTATAATAGTACCTGTCGCATATGGCAAGACTTATGTGTTCTTTCATGGTCTCCCTGTTGTTGCGAAGCACTTCGCCCATATCCGGTTTCATGCTTTCCTTCAGTGCCGCAGCCCTGTCAAGCGCATCCTTTGGCATTCCCTCCGCTTTCATCATGGCGCACAGGCGATCCGCTATTTTCAGACTGGCATATTCGGGTGAGAAATCCGACTCGGCCACATGCTGCACGAACTTGTCATAATCGGCATCAGAAACGGCAAACTCCCTGGCCGGGGCAATGGTGTCATGTTTCAGGCAAAAGTCCGTCACATAGTCGAAAAACTCATCACTCGCACACAGATACTCCAGATTGGTAGGCAACGTGTCGCTCTTCACCTCCACATCAGGAGTGATGCCACCGCCGTCCCTTACAGGACGGCCCGCTTCGGTGTGGAACACATGAGTCAGACTGTCGGGCGTGCGGTAAGCCTCGCCGTTGTCTGTGCGGTGGGCATAGTCCAAAGCTTGAATGCAACGGCCCGAAGGTATATAGTAATGGCTTGTGGTAAGCTTGAGCATTGTGCCCTCCGGCAGCTCATGGGTTTGCTGCACCAACCCCTTGCCGAAAGTCCTCTCGCCCACTACCACTCCGCGGTCAAGGTCCTGCAGGGATCCGCAGGTAATTTCCGAGGACGAGGCCGACTGACCGTTGACAAGCACCGCCAGCGGCATATCCGGGAACTGCGGTTCGCTCTGAGTGGCATACGAAGAGTTGAGGTCTGCATACTTGCCTTTCATCTTCAGTATCAGTTTGCCCTTGGGCACGAAGAGGTTGACCAGATTCACAGCCTCGTTGGCAAGACCGCCCCCGTTGTTGCGCAGGTCAAGAACCAGAGACCTTGCGCCAAGGGCACGCAGTTTCTTTATGGCCTCACACACTTCCTCCGAACAACCTGCGGTAAACGACGTAAGGAGCACATAGCCGGTCCCGCCGTCAAGCATACCGCTATACGACACCGAAGGCAACTGCACGTTGGCGCGCGTCACATCAAACTCAAGCGTGTCTCCCACACCGGGACGCTTCACCCTGATCTTCGCCTGTGTGCCGGCATCGCCGCGCAGAGCCGTGCTTACGGAACTGGTGTAGTCGGCGACGGCCGTCTTTTCTTTCCGGACCATGTCCTTGCCGTTGACAGACAGTATAATGTCGCCCGCCCGCAGTCCGGCAACAGCGGCGGGTTTACCATCATAAAGCTGATATATTATGCAACGGTCTTCTTTCTTGTAATAATGTATCATCGCCCCAACACCGGCATACTTGCCCGTGGTGACGGAACTGAACTCGCGTGCGCTCTTGACATCATAGAACTCGGTGTAGGGATCCAAATCCGACAACATGGCGCGTATGGCTGTCGTGACATTCTTCTCCGCATTGAGCGTATCGACATAATACTGGTCCAACGTCTTGTACAGCCGGTTGAAAATGCCCAACTGCCCGGAAACGTCCGAGAGGTTCTGACTCACCGAACACACGGCGGACACAGCAAAACATAATAACAGAACGGATTTTTTCATCTTATTGCATCTGTCACGGACTGACTGAATATCGGACAACCTACGACCTGAATGACTTTGGCAGACAGCCTGCCGCCCTGCAACAGACATCCCTCAATGTCCCGGCCGTGTATCATGGCATCAAGGAAACCTGCCGCAAAATAGTCTCCGGCACCGGTGGTATCCACCACTAAGGGAACCTCACACGCAGGCACGGACACGACTTCTCCGCCTTTCTTGGCCGAAGATCCGTTTGCTCCGAGCTTCACTACCGCAGTTTCGCACATGTCACCCAATTCAAGCAATGCTGCGCCGGAAGCCTTTCCGGTGACGGCACGGCTCTCCTCCTCGTTGGCAAAAACAATGTCGACATATTCTGTCAGCAAATGGCGGAAGAACTCCAGATTGCCTTCAACCACGTTGTAGCTGGCAAGGTCAAGGCACACTTTCATCCCGCGGCGTTTGGCCTCAGACATGACAAAATCCACCAGTCTGCGGTTCTGCACCATATAGCCCTCCACGTAAAGGATGTCATAGCCGTCAAGCATCTCCGTCCTTACGTCAGAGGTGTCCAGCGAGCCGCTTATACCCAGATAGGTGGCAAATGTGCGCTGCCCGTCAGGGGTGATGAAAGTGTTGGCCACACCAGTAGCCGCTCCCTTGCCGCGGGCAAGAAACGTCTTGACACCGACACCCCCGAGAGTCTCCGCAAAAAAAGAACCGTTGGCATCATCGGCAATCTTGCCTATGAAACCCGCACCTACGCCCGCGCTGCCCAACGCCTTTATGGTATTGGCGGCGGAACCGCCGGGAATCATGCGT
>CAVHBF010000089.1:0-7964 GCA_963634195.1 Bacteroides thetaiotaomicron
GCCATTAACTAAAAAAACAGAAGACAATGAAAAACATATTCAGCAATTATCTTTCAGGTAAGATTTTCGGTGCGAGTTTGTGCTTCTTCTTCCTTGTCGGCGCTGCGCCTGCATATGCGCAGGATGATGTCAGCGAACAGGAGGGTGAAGCGGACGAGGAGGAAGTGGTTGTAAAGCGTCCCACCGTTTCCAAACTCCCGACTTACCCGATGCGCGAAGTGAAAGGCACGGTGCTTGACGCTGCAACCAAGACCCCTCTCGCAGGAGTCAGGGTGCAGTCGCTTAACGACCCCCGTTTCTCTGCAATGACCGGCGAAGACGGAAAGTACACACTCTCCGTTCCGAAGTTCGAGTCTACACTCTACCTCTCCACGCCGGACTACAACGCCATTCAGGTGGCGGTTAGGGATGGCGAGCAGACTTCTGAACTATACAGTACTGCATTCAATGCTTTCTACAAGAGTACGAACCAAGTGTTTACCAAGGCGGAGTCTTCGGTAACCAACAGTTCTGCCATTTCCATGGAAACGGACATAGAAAACACCCTTAATGCAAACGTGCTCACCACGGTACGCGGTGGAATGCCCGGTCAGGGAGCCAATATGCTCATCAACGGAATCACGTCGCTCAATACAGTGACACAGCCGCTTATCGTCATTGACGGAGTGATATGGGATGCGCAGTATGACAGGAATTCCCTCCATCAGGGTTTCTTCAACAATGTCCTGAACACCATTGACCCGGAGGATATTGCCAATGTGCGTGTTGTGAACACGGGAACGGCCCTTTATGGTGCCAAGGGCGCCAATGGCGTGATAGAAATCACAACCAAACGCGCGAAAGAACGCGCCACGCGTATCAACGTGCGTCTCTACGGAGGTTTTGAGACTCGCCCGAGCACTATTGACGTGCTGAACGGTTCACAATACCGCAACTATATGTCTGACATTCTCGGGACGTTCACGCCGAGCGACGGGTCTTCTACTACCGCTGCTCTGCAGAAGATAGCTTCACAGCCGTTCATGAATGAAGACCCTTCCTATACGTATTACAATCTCTATCACAACAATTCCGACTGGCAGCACGGTCTGTACCAGTCTGCGTTCACACAGAATTACCGCGTCAATGTGCAGGGTGGTGATGACATAGCCCTATACGGTCTGTCTCTGGGCTATACCACTTCGGATGCCACAGCCAAGAACAATGATTTTGACCGTCTGAACATCCGTTTCAATACCGACGTGATACTGTCAAGCAAGCTTGATGCTTCGTTTGATATAGCATATGGTCGTACGACATACAATCTGCGTGACAACGGTTGGGCACAGAGCTATGCTTCCTCCAACATCTCTTCTCCCAATGTTCTGGGAACAATTGTCCCGTCAATGATCAGCATTACCGACTATTTCCTGTATTGGGACGAATCCACCAGATCCAACAAGCTTGGTGTCAACAATGCGGTGTTCTCCGGCAAGACGTATACGGACAACAACAACCCTTTCAGGTTCTGCGAAGCATACAATACCGACGCGCTTTCCAACCCTTACTGGATTTTGCGCAACGGAGAGGGCAACAACAAGAACTATCAGGAGCAGACACAGTTCTCGCTTAATGTCAACCCGCGCTATCAAGTGACCCCGTGGCTGCAGATAGCCGACCGTTTCAGCTACGGTATCAACCGTGTGTCGGAACTGTACTACTTGCCGTATGACGGTACACCAAGCAAGTTTGCGGAGGGCATCGGCACGATATCAAGTGCTGTGAAATCACAGTTCGCAGACGAATCAACGGTGTTCAACAACCTCTACGCAACCTTTGACAAGAAATTCGGAGCCCATTCTGTGAAGGCCACCGCAGGCTTCCGTCTTGCATCCTACAACTATTCCATGAGCTATGTATCCGGCTACAACAACACCAATGACAAGATGCCTAACCTGACGACAAGCCTTCAGTACCTCACGTATGGCGGAACCAACGACAGCTGGGTGAACCTTGCCTATTATCTGGATGCGTCTTACATATACAAGAATCGCTACTATGTCAACGGAACGTTCACGGCAGAGGCTTCTTCGCGCTTCGGCGACAAGACGGAGGAAGGCATAAAGCTCTTTGGCGCAAACTGGGGTCTGTTCCCGTCCCTGCAGGCAGGCTGGTTGATTTCATCAGAACCGTGGTTCAATGTTCCGGTTGTCAACTTCCTGAAAGTGGCGGCCGGCTACGAAGAGTCCGGCAACGACAACATAGACTACTATGCATCGCGTACATACTTTGAAGTGCAGAAGTATCTCAACAGTGCCACATCATTGAATCTCGCCAACATCTCCAACTCCAAAATCCAGTGGGAAACAACACGCAGGTTCAACCTCGGTCTTGAAACATCGCTGTTCAACAACCGGGTGACTCTTGGCGCAAACGTCTATTTCAGCAAGACGTCAAACCTCCTTGCCAAAATCAACCTTGACTATCTTACCGGTCTCAAGTCAATGTGGTCTAACTCCGGCGAGATGACCAACAAGGGTTTTGACATCAATGCCAACGTTGCTGTCATAAACACCAAGGATTTCAAGTGGAAAGTGGGCGTTTCCGTAGGTCATTACACCAACGAAATCAAGAAACTTCCCTCTTCGGTCATCACGACCTACAATCTTGCGGCTGACGGAACCAAGGAAAGCGTGTACAAGACGGTCAGAGGCTATGTCTCTTCAATCTACGGCACGGACAATATCCTGACGGCCGTGGGTGATGCCGCAGGTGTGTTCTACGGTTATAAGACCAACGGTGTCTTTGCAACAGACGCAGAGGCTTCCACCGCCGGCAAATACGGTTATCTCCGTTATCCTACAGGCTATGCGGGCGATGCATACCGCAATTTCAAGGCTGGCGATGTCCATTTCGTTGACCAGAACGGTGACGGCTGGATTTCCGAGGCGGACAAGGTCAAGATTGGCGATGCCAACCCCGATCTGTACGGAAACTTCTTTACTTCTTTCACATGGAAGAAATTCCGTCTTGACGCAATCTTCAAATACTCCATCGGCAACGATGTGTTCAACTACCAGCGTTCGCAGCTGGAGGGCGGCAACAACCTCTGGAACCAGTCAAAGGCGATGGCCAACCGCTGGACTTACGAGGGGCAGCAGACCAGTGTGCCGCGTGCCGTGCTGGCCGGTTCTTCGGAGTGGGTCAACAACGAGAGGTTCTCTGACCGCTGGATAGAAGACGGCTCGTTCCTCAAACTCAAGAATATCCGTCTGACATACGATCTCCCGCTTTCTCTTACATGGCTTCAGGGATTCGCCGTATGGGCAGAGGCAAACAATGTGTTCACTATATCCAAATACACCGGTTCCGACCCTGAGAGCTCATGCAGCAATGGGGTCTTCTACAGAGGCATAGATGCCGGGCTGCTTCCGGTGTCGCGCAGCTTCAATTTCGGTGTAACTGTTAATCTGTAAAAATCATAACGATGAAAAGAATCTCAATTATATCAGTATTTACACTTGTCTTGTCTGCCTGCATGCTGACAACGTCGTGTGACGATATGCTTAGTCCGAACATGGACCGTTATGCAGAAAGGGACAAGTTCGGGCAGGATTCCATCTATTCTGCTCTGGGCGTGCTGCGCAGTATCCAGAGGGTGGCGGAGCGTACAATCATCCTTGATGCGAGCCGCAGCGACATGGTTACGGGCGGCACCTATACGACCGACTCTATCAATGACCTTGTCAATTTCAACAATCCGGCAGACGGTTCTTCGGCATTGTGCAATGTGGCAGACTACTACCATATTGTCAACTCCTGTAATTTCTACCTTGCCAATGTAGACACGGTGGTGACTGTCAACGGAAGGAAAGAAATGCTCAAGGAATGGGCACAGGTACAGGCCATGCGTGCGTGGGCCTATATCCAGCTGGTCCGCAACTATGGCGAAGTGCCTTTTGTCACCACACCAGTCGGGAGCACCAGCGAAGCGGAGAAAATAGCATCCTCCGCAGGCAAGGCCAATGCCTCCAATCTGGCATCTCTCCTTGTGGAGAACGGTCTGCAGTATGCTTATACTGTCCAACGCAGAGAGGGAATGCCCAATTATGGAACGTTCAACAACGGGAATGGTTCTTACAGTTCGCAGAAGAACCTGTTCCCCGTAGAACTGATGCTGGCTGATGCCTATCTTATGGCAAATGACTATGCCAACGCAGCCAACTATTACTACGAATATTTCTCCTATAACTGTTCTGCCACCCCGAAATTCGGGGCGGGCTCGTTCAAGTGTGAGTATTCTACCAGTGGCGGGTCTGACCGCGACAAGATGAAGTTCGTGAACTCCGGCAATATCAGTGATATATTCGAAGGCAGCCTTGGAGACAATATCGTCTGCGCTACCAGTGCGACAACCCCGTCTGCCGGGCAAACTCTCACTCAGGTGCAGAATATATACGGTTTCAAGACAACCATCTCCGGATCAAGCACAAGCGCGACTCCCAATGAACAATATGTCCAGCTTGTTCCCTCCAACCAGTATCTTACCACCAGTACGGCACAGAATTACAATCTGTGCACCATTGATGGCGAAATAGTGGAGATGGAAAGCATAGATCCGGGTGACGGGCGTTTTATCGCCGCGGCTCCCAAGCTTACCCTTAACGGAGGCTCGGTACAGCGTCTTGTCACCAAATTCATCAAGATGGGTATGACGTACAGGACTGATAATAACCACATACGATACTCTAACGCTGACATCAGCTATCATCTTCAGCTCTACCGTTTGCCGATGGCTGTTCTTCGCTATGCTGAAGCCGTTAACCGTTTGGGATTCCCGGAATTCGCGTTTGGCATACTCAAGGATGGAATGTTCAGCGAGAATCTGCCCACATTGGGACGTATGGATGTTGCGTTGGAATCTTCCCGTTATTTCAATGTCTATGACGAGGCCGACGGCTCCTTGCTCAGGACGGATACGGTCAAGGGTATTGTTGTCTCCGAAATAGCCATCAGAGGAAACACTGCCTATACTGACTCCGAAGTGGACTCCACCGTTGTCGTTTACGAAGACAATAACGGCAGAAAAAGATACAAGGGCGATTTCATTCCCAATGAGCCAGACAGCAGGACTCCGGGAATTTCCCTTTCCGAAATACCCGAGGAAGTACGAAACTCATGGTATGGTGTAGAGTTTATGATACCCCCCAGAGCCTATTCGGGCGGCATGTACTATCTGTCTATGGATGAAGTCAAGGGAATGACCCAATATCCTTTCCTGGATTTCTCCAATTCCAGATGGTCTGTCTCATCCTCCGCCAATGAGATAGTTCAGGGCGGTGTCCACTCAAGGGGTAGTGGCGCGTGCGGCGGACGTTATGACACGGTCTATACTTACGCAAAGCAGGTGGCAGCCAAATTGGCGGAAGAGTACGCTCGCCAGAACAATCTCAGCTATGCCGAGCAGAAGGCTTACGCCAAGACCCTTTATAGCGGCGACCAACTGTTGGTTACAGACAAGGAGGCCATCAAAAATGCCGTTGAGAACATCATCGTTGACGAATTGGCTCTGGAGACAGCATTTGAGGGGAATCGCTATGGCGACCTCATCCGTATCGCGGGGCACAAGAATGAGGCTGGCTATGACGGTACAGACTGGTTTGCATGGAAGATAGCCCGCCGCAACAACAACTTTACCGATAACGTGGGACTCTTTGACGCTACACTCAAGGCGAAGTTGCTTGACCAGTCAAACTGGTATCTCAGCCTTCCTTAAAGACAGCAGGCTGCGGTCTGTAGACCAAACATGAACAAAAAGGAAAAGCGGTGCTTCTCCATTTCGGGGGAACACCGCTTCCTTTGTTTCCGTACGCACTCTTTCCTGTCCGGAAAGGCGCAACAGAACACGTACCAGTATCTTGCATTTGGGGGATTTTCTGTACAATTATGGCAAAGCACAATGATTTGGGGCGACTCGGGGAACAGGTGGCAGCCCGCCATCTGCTGTTGTCCGGCTATAGCATTCTGGCATCCGACTGGCATTATGGGCACAAGGACATAGACCTTGTCTGCATGAAAGACGGCATCACTGTTTTTGTGGAGGTCAAGACGCGGGCTGCCGATACTTTCGGCGTGCCCGAAGCAGCTGTTGACCGTCGCAAGATGCGCAATCTTGTCAGTGCCGCCGGCAGATACGTGCGACTTCACAGAGTGTCGGGACCAGTGCGCTTTGATGTCATCTCTGTGGTAGGAACGGAAGAACCTTTCACCATAACCCATATCCCGGATGCATTCAACCCATATAGTCTGACGGAATATTAGCCTGCAGCATCTCTGGTTTAAGCCGACAGCTTTTATCGGGCAGAAGTGAAAATAGTGCAGTCTCTGTTCCCCCTTTGTCGGATAAGATGTTTACCTTTGCAGTTCTGGCGGCGAAAGAGGGATTCCGTACGTTGCGCCCAACCGCACGAAGGAGTGCAGGCAGTCTGTTTGCTGCCCACAAACGCAAGCCAAAGATTTAACACCTTAAATTACAAAGAAAACAATGAGCCTCCTTATTTCAGAAAGAGCGCAGAACATGCCCAGTTCCCCCATCCGCAAACTTGCCCGCTACGCCGATTCCGCCAAGCGCAACGGCATACATGTGTACCACCTCAATATCGGACAACCCGATATCAAGACACCGCAGTGCGCCCTTGATGCGGTAAAAAACATTGACTTGGACATCCTTGCATACAGCCCGTCGCAGGGAAACAAGACCCTGCGTACAAAGTTGGTCGGCTACTATTCCGAATATGGCATAGACCTCAGTCCCGATGAGATAATCATTACGACCGGAGGCTCGGAGGCGATTCAGTTTGCCTATATGGCATGCCTTAATCCCGGCGACGAGATAATAGTGACAGTCCCCTCGTATGCCAACTATATGGCGTTTGCCATCAGTGCTGGTGCGGTGGTCAAATCGGTCAAGACCAGCATTGACGACGGATTCCGTCTGCCTTCTGTTGAAGCGTTTGAAGAACAGATAACACCAAAGACCAGAGCTATCCTCATATGCAATCCCAACAACCCTACCGGTTACCTCTATTCCCGCAAGGAAATGTGCCAAATCCGGGATCTCGTGCGGACACACGGACTATATCTTATCAGCGATGAGGTTTACCGCGAGTTCATCTATACCAAACAGCCGTATATCTCGGCCTGTCACCTTGAGGGAATAGACAACAACGTGATTCTGGTGGACTCGGTGTCGAAACGCTATAGCGAGTGCGGTATCCGTATCGGTGCGCTGATAACCAAAAACAAGGAAGTGCGCCGTGCCGTTATGAAATTTTGCCAGGCACGCCTGAGTCCGCCGTTGTACGGGCAGATGGTGGCGGAGGCATCATTAAGCACCCCCAAGGAGTATATGGCGGAAGTCTATGAGGAGTATCTGCAACGCCGCAATTTTCTGGTTGACGAACTCAACAAGATTGACGGGGTCTACAGCCCCACACCGATGGGTGCGTTCTATACTATGGCAAAACTCCCTGTTGATGATGCCGAGAAATTCTGCCAGTGGTGTCTTACCGATTTTTCTTATGAAGGACAGACCGTGATGATGGCACCAGGCTCCGGATTCTATACAGACCCCAGCGAGGGGCGTGACGAAGTGCGTATGGCCTATGTCCTCAACAAAGAAGACCTCGCCAAGGCCATGGAGGTCTTGCGTAAAGCCCTTGAAGCGTATAACGCGCAGGAAAAATAGTTTTTGGTTCATCTGAAAGACTCTGCCAGGACAGCAATGTGGGCACTGCCTGTTTCCGTTGGTCTCTATGGCTGCAAGTTGAGGGTTGCCGACGCTTCAAGACGGTCTTGCAGCGGTTGTGGCACGGAGTGGAAAAGATTGTATCCGGTGAGTGTTTCCACGGAATCTATACTGCATGCGCAGTAGGTCATGGGGTGGGTCTCCGTGTTGTTGGAATAGATAAAGGCAATGCCCTCTT
>CAVHBF010000090.1:0-7939 GCA_963634195.1 Bacteroides thetaiotaomicron
CAATATCTCTGCATCTGTAGCGGAAAAGACTAACACGGTTCTCGAACTGCGCAATTCTATGCTCTCCATACCAGATGCAATACCAAGTCGCCTCAACGAGGCAACCATAGAATTCTGGATAAAGCCATTTTCTGTTTTCAGCTACAACCAGCAAATCGGACAAAGCTGGGGAACGTTTCTGTTTCATACAGACAATTCCGGTGCCGTGGTCGTGGGCTGGAACACCGGAGCAGACCGCATAACATCTGCGTCAGGTATGCTCAAAACCAACGAGTGGACACATATAGCCGTAACCGTTAACGGGAACATTATGACCCTTTATGTCAATGGGAACAAGAAAGGCTCTGTCACTTCGGCGAACTATTTCGGGCTTGATGCCATAAGGAACTTCAAAATTGGCGAGAGCGCATATAAGTTCAACGGTCAGATAGACGAACTCCGCATATGGAACAGATGCTGCACGCAAGGGGAAATCCTTGTCAACATGCGCCAAGCCATCGTAAACCCCGCCATCTGTCCGGGTCTTGTTACTTATCTGAATATGGACACTGTCCGGCAGGACGGTATGACCACGCTCATTGAATATAGGGGTGGTCATAGCGTGGATCTTTCCACCGTTAGCGACTATGGTGTTGTGGAAGACGCTACATTCCTCACGGGAAGCTCTTCTGCTTTCAATGCGGATTTCACACTCAGCACAGACACTCTTTGCATAGGCGAACCAGTCACCGCTTACCCGTCATTTCCTCTCTGCGCCACCGGGATAGAATGGCAGGCAGACGGCTCAAACACGCCCGCCACCACCATAAGTGCCCCCTCGTTTGCATACGGAAAAGCCGGCAAATATTCCATCACTCTCAAAGTATGCGACTCCAACGGCAATTCCGCCGAAAAGACGAAGGAAATCACCGTGAAAAAGCCCGACGCACCTGTGGCAGACTTTGAACTGGGTGTGGATTCCGTTTCCGCAGGCAACAAAATAAGCCTGATAAACCGCTCTGTCGGCGAAAACTGCACTTTTGCATGGTCTATGCCGGGGGCGGACACGGAAGCGGTGTCTACCACCAACGCATGCCCCTCTTTTCTCGTTACCGGACGGCATCCTGTCACCCTTACTGCAAGCAACGAGACGGGGACTTCTTCCATAACCAAGTATATAACTGTCACCAACACGCTCCCGGCAATAGATTTCAACGTGACACCGGCTGCCGTCATCCTTGGAGAAAAAGTATCGCTCTCCGACAGGACAAAATACGAGCCGTCCAAATGGACGTGGACTGTCACGAACAACAGGCATAACACGATAATACGGGGGCAGAACTACGCCTATACCCCTGAATATCCGGGGGTGTACGATGTCAGCCTGACAGCCACAAATGACATTGGTACAAGCACCTCAACCCTCAAGCGCGCTTTCATGGTAAGCAATGCAGACCCAAAGAATGGTCTTAACTTCACGGGCAAGGGCGAGAGGGTATCATTCAAAAGCCCGGTGAATACCACCCTTAAGGGATTCACCGTTGAGTATTGGCTGTTCCCTTACAGCACAAGCGGAGCGGCAAATCTTAGCAGCGATGACGGAGTTTTCAAAACAGCTACCGACTCAAACGGGGAAACATCCATAACATTGAACAACAAGACTGTAAGTTCGGGCGAGGGATATGTCATTCCCAATGAATGGCATCATTATGCCGTCGTCTGCAAGTCCGGTTCCGTTGTGTTTTATCGCGATGGGGAGATGTTCATACAGCCGGCGGCACGCCTGCCGCTCAAAGTGCCGGTATGGACAGGCAATGTCACCATGGGCAGTACCGACTCGCCGTTCTTTGGAATGATAGACGAGTTCAGGTTCTGGAATACTCCCCTCTCGGCTGACGGCATACAGACTGTGTGCAATGCGCCCATTTCAAACCCCGACTCCATGAAGACCAATGCCGGCCTTGTAATATACTATGATTTCAACCAGGTCTCCGGCAATGTGAAGAACCTTACTGGCGATGAATTTCTCGGCACCCGTTTGGGTTTCGGTCCCGATGGCGATGCATGGACATCTTCTCTTGGTGTCTTCACCCTTGATTTCTCGGAAAAGACCATAGAGAAAGACGTTACAGCCGACTGCCTTACCAACAGCAAGGCTCCGTTCTCCCATTCGTCAACAAACGTGAATGCTACCGACTACGTGGCACGCTTTTGGGAGCTGGAAACAGGTACGGCTTCTTCAAAATGGGTTGTGGAGAATACCGTCTCCGAAGCCAATGTTACTACGGGGACCCACGTTGACTCCTATTCCGGCGGAGCCCTTGCCTGCACCACAGGAAACGGAGGATTTGCGCAGAGCGTCAACGACCAACGCACATACCAGACCGTCATTCTCCCCTCTGGCCACTACAAACTTTCCGTCACTCCATACGGCAGCTCCTTTGCGGAAACAGGCAGCTATCTCGTTGCCAATAAGGGTGACACCCTTGTGGGCAACGGCACACTGCGTGATGCCATAGCCTGGTCACGCCTTGACGACAAGGAGCTGGAGTTTGACGTGACGGAAGACGGGGCGGAAATTTCTCTTGGTGTCATCTTCAATATGGACAAGAACAACACCGTTGCCATTGAGGCCTTTACGCTCACACGATACCCCTGCGAGTTTATAGACGCGGAGGACATGAGTGCCGTCACGGAGATTGTCAATGCAGACAGAGACCGCGCTTTCTTTCCCGAACATGGCGGAATAAGAAGCGGTGGCGGATGGTTTGAAATAACCAGTCTGCAGGGCATAACCATATTCGCCGCAGAGACCGCGGAAGGGCTGTTTGTAAAACTGCCCGCAGGCATATATGTCGTCAACGGCAAAAAGACAGAAATAAGATAACCCTAAACCCTGTTGTCAATGAAGTTCATCATATCATTCTGCATTGTACTGTCCAGTCTTGTCATCCCTTCGGAAGCGCGCCTTGTCATGGGATCGCTGTTCGGCGACGGCATGGTGTTGCAACAACAGCAGGAAGTAAACGTATGGGGATGGGCCGCTCCTGATGCAAAAGTAAGCATAAGGACTTCATGGGGCGCAAAGGCGCAAGCCGTGGCCAACAGGCAGGGAGCCTGGCAGACGAAATTGCAGACTCCTGCGGCTTCGTTTGAGCCGCAAACAGTGTGCGTGGTGTGCGGCAAGGATCGCACAGTCATGACAGATGTTCTCATCGGCGAAGTATGGTTCGCATCGGGGCAGAGCAACATGGAAATGCCCCTCAAGGGGTTTGCCGGCTGTCCTACGGAACACTCCAACGAATACATTGCCTCTGCCGGTATGTTTTCGGGAAAAATCCATTTTGTGACGGTTCCGGCTTCGCCACGGAAAACCCCCGCTGACACTGTCGCGGTAAAATGGAAGGACTGCAATTCCGAAACGGCAGCCTCGTTCTGTGCCGCCGCCTATTTCTTCGGCATACGGCTACAGGAAACGCTCAATTGCCCCGTTGGGCTCATCAACAGCTCTCTTGGTGCCACACGCGTGGAGGGTTGGACTCCTCGCGAAATCCTTGACACCTACCCCGACATAGACATGAGCGATGAAGCCCTCGGTCAGGTTGAGCAGGTAAAACCGGCCTATAACATCAAGCGCGAATTGCCCCTTGTTTTCTACAACGGGATGATCCATCCCTTTGTGGGTTATGGAATAAAAGGATTCCTCTGGTATCAGGGAGAGGCCAACGTGACTTACCACTGCGGCGACTATGCGCAACGCTTCGCCAATATGGTAAACGAATGGCGCAGACGCTGGGATATGGGCGACCTGCCTTTCTACTACGTTGAGATATGCCCGTATGAATATTGGTGGGCGAAACCGGCTGTCATGTCGTGCGCCCTGCGCGAGCAGCAACTTCGCGCCCAGTCAATTCTCTCCAATGCTGGCATGGTCTGCACCAACGATCTGGTGCACGACTATGAATACTGGCAGATCCACCCCTGCATGAAGAAAGAGGTTGGCGACCGCCTTTGCTATTGGGCCTTGTCAAAAACCTATGGCTTCAAGAGTGTGGCCTGCCAGAGTCCCGTCTTCCGTTCCATGCGCATTGACGGCAACAAAGCTGTCATCGCTTTCTGTCATGCCGAAGACGGTTTTAACCGCAATGTTAAAATCGAGGGGTTTGAGATATGCGGTCCCGACAGCGTGTTCCACAAGGCGCAAGCCGGGGTCAATGGCAGCAGAGTGACAGTCCAGGCTTCCTGCGTGGAACAGCCCATTGCCGTACGGTATTGTTTCAGACCGTTCTCTGTGGGCAATCTCAAGTCTGTCAGCGGCTTGCCCGTTGTTCCTTTCCGCACCGACACTTTCCCCTTGGAGCAATAAAAACTTACGTATCCGCAACATACACTTTCTAACCTAACTAAATATTTTGTTTTATGAAGAAACTTTTATTTTTATTCGCACTTGTGATTACCATAAGTGCAGTGTGGAACAAAGCCGACGCACGCTACAATCTCGGAAGCCGCAAAAGCTACGATGAGATTAAGGTGGGCGACACCATTGCCATACAGGGCATTTCCGACAATGCCAGCAATGGTTATCGCTACATTGGTGCCGGCATCTTGCAGACCGACTTCACGGCAGACTGTGTCTATACGGTGGAGCAGGGGCCTGCTGACATCCGTACAGGAGATCCTACGGTTTTCCTGCGCCAAATCGAACAGAACAAATATCTTGGACTCGATGTTCTGCGCGGCAAAACACCCAACGGCTCTGACGGAACACGTCTGGTAAGCACAACCGACAGCGCCTACAACTTCGCTCTCTACTGCGCAGCCGACTCCTCCGAAGCCTGGAACGGACAGAAAAATTTCGACTCCGGCTCTACTGTCTTTTGTTACTCTTTCTACAACAGCGAAGATGAAACACTGGACTACAATTTCCTCTGCAACTGGGGATGGTTTGAAGCGGAGACCATACGCTTATGGTCATACCACGACACCAATCCCTGGGATGTATACAAGGTATACGAGACCGAGGATGCTTTGGGCGAGTTGACAGACCTGCTTGACTTCTACAGCAACCAGAACTTTGATTTTGCTGCCGGCTCTGATCCCGGGTTCTATCCACAGGAATATGTCGATGCCTACAACAAAGCTCTTGAAAGGGCAACCCTTGCCACGACCGAAGAACACACCGATGCCGAATACCGGCAGTACTACAGCGAGCTCAAGGCCGCAAAGGAAGCCGTGGAAAGCCACTACATTGAAATCTCCGACGGATACTACTATGTCGTGAGTGCCTTCGCCAAATTCTTGAATTCACAGCATGTGGAGAAAGCCTGCTTCATGGAAAACGGCAACAACTACATACAGTGGAAGACCCTCGAGCCCAAAGACCCTGCGTTTATCTTCTATTTCAAGAAACTGGACAACGGCAATTTCCAAGTGCAGAGCTACAACACCGACCGCTATTGGTCTGCACCGAACGAAGACAAAAGCTCGCAGGCCATTCAAACCACTACAAAACAGGAGAAGGCACAGGTCTTCAATCCTATTGGCGGTGGGCAATGGCAGATATGGAACGAAATGTCAGCCAAGCAATATCACCCTGAGAGCAACAGTGGAGGGTCTGGCAAGAGCGGAAAGCTCGTCACATGGAACACTTCAGGCAAGGGTTCTGAGTCCACGTGGTACGTAAGGAGCATCGGCGATCTGAAGCTCATAGACAGCCTTGACCTTGTAAAGCAACAGAATAAGATTACCGCCGAACTCAAGAGTCTCGCGGCCACAGCCAGCCAGACTTACGAGAAGCTCTTCGTTTATTCTGCAGACACTCTCAAGCCGCTTATCACACATGTGTCTGACACCGATCCCGACGACTGCCAGCTGTCTTCTAATGCTTCGGATCCTGCCGAGGGAGGGAATCTCTCTTATCTGATAGACAAAGACCCGGAAACATACTGGCACTCAACCTACCACTCTGACAACGACCCACACACATACCATTATCTGCAGGCAGACATATCCAACGATCCGCAGTCTTCATTCCAGATTTTCATCCGTCGCCGCAACGGCACCTACGGTAACTATGACCGTCCCACAACAGCCAAAATATATGCTGCTCAGGACACCGTAGGTCAGTGGAACGGCACGGCAAAATGGACTCTCGTCAAGACTGTTTCCGGCATGCCTACCTCCGAAAGCATAAACGAATACTACACTCCGGGCATTGAACCGGGCTTCGCGGCAAGCTACGTGCGGTTTGAAGTGGTTGAGAAAAACGCCTCCTCGCGCACGCTCAACGGATATCCGTATTTCAACCTTTCCGAATTCCAGATATATCCTGTGACGCTTGACAAGGAGCGCTCGCAATATTTCTATTCAGAAGCAATGCAGCAAGCCGCCGATGCTCTCAAGAAAACACTGGAAACAGCCAATACCAAAGTGGCGGACAATACTGCCACACAGGAGGACATAGACCGCCTGTCTGCCGACACCAAAGCCGTAAGCGATCTGTATGCCGACACCACAGCTCTCAAGAGCCTTATCGCCTCCTGCCAGAATATGGCGGAAACAATTGGGATTGGCGAAGGCATAGGGCAGTGCCCGACTGAAGCTCCGGTTGAAACTTTCAAGGCTGCTGTTCAGACGGCAACCGATTACAATCCGGGAGCCAGCAAACTTGACAAGGCCGCCATTGACAAAGTCTACGAAGACCTCAGCAATGCACGCAAGGCTTTGCTCAACTCGCTCAACTTGCCGAAAGCCGATGCATGGTACTATATTGCAAGCCTTGACGAGACACGCAGCGAAGATCTGCTTACAAATGGTGGGCTGATGTATGTCCAGAACTACGGGCAGGATCAGGCTTTGGGATGGAAGCTCAACAGCGATGAGGCCATGAACTACAACCCGAAAGCCATGTGGCACTTCATTCCGGTAGAAGACGAAGACTACACGCTCACCTACTACATCCAAAACCTCGGCACCGGTATGTACATCGGCGACTACCCGACATATTCCGTTCCTGTAACTACAACCAAGACACCTGTCCTCTTCCAGCTCAACATCTCCGGTGGACAGGCAGGTCTCATTGCACGCAAAGGAAACAATCCGGGATACTCTCTCCACGCCGCCACATCCGGCAACACAATCGTAGGCTGGAGTGCCGGAGCGGGCACGGCCTCTGCATGGGACATCATCGAAGTTGACCGTGAAAGCATAGACGGAATAAACATTGAAGCCACAAGCAACAATATTGACGTGTTCGTCGTTCCCTTTGAAGTGTCAGGTTTGGCAGACATCAACGACAACGTGTTTACCTACGGCATCAGGAAAATGACTCTCAACAAGGAAACAGACGAGACAACCGTTGAGCTTTATGCAAAGAGTGATTTCAAGGCAGGAGAACCCTGTATCCTCGTATGCGGAGATCCGGCGGTTGAAGAATCTGAAAGCATTTCCCTGACAGCTCCGATGCCTACTACTATCACGACACCGACCAACGGTATAGCCAACGGAATTGTGGGTTTGCTCACAAGCGAAGAAATACCGGATGGAGCCGCATGGTTCACCGGCAAGGCAGCCGAGGTCAGCAAAGTGACTGTCTCCGCACATACTGGATACATTGACGCGACCAAGTACGAAGGCGAAATAGAGGGAGAGGAAACCGAGAAGACTCTCACAATAAAGGGTTTGAACTGGACTTCGGCTGTCGCAGGCGATGTTGACGGCGACGGCACGGTAAGCTCTTCCGACGTTGTGGCTCTCTACAACTACATACTCTCCGCCACCGGGTCTGGCATCTCCGCCGAGGCTGCCGACGTTGACGGCAACGGCGAGGTGAACTCTTCCGACGCCGTGGCCATCTACAACGCCATCGTGGGCACTTCCACCAAGTCCGGCTCGTTCGCCAAGGAAGTGGTCAGCGCTTCGCAGACCGTTCCCGCCGATGAGAACGACAAGGCCCTTGTGA
>CAVHBF010000091.1:0-7897 GCA_963634195.1 Bacteroides thetaiotaomicron
CTGCGCTGGCGGTCAGATAGCGCAATTTAAGGTTCGTGTCGTCGCCACAGAATGCTTCAAGCACGCATTCCGCCTCTTCATACGTGGACAGTTGCGGCAACAGCATCTGCAAGGTTTTCTGCCGGTCAATACTCGTTTCTGACTGGCGGCACGAATTGGCAAAGGAAAGGAAGTTTGGCGAATCAAACGACACGGTGCCCTTCTTGTAGTTGGCGACAGCTGCTTTCAGAAATGTCTTCAGATATGCCTTTGTGTCAGTTTGGGCAATACCGGCAAAGCATTGCCAATAGGCGGCGTTGTCCAAAGTTGTCAGGACGCGTTCCGCAAGCACATAGGACGCAACGCGAAATCCGGAATTGCTGAGACCGCCCAGATAATCCCGCATCTGCCGCCATTCCTTTTTTCGGGCAAACACCAGCAGGCTGCTGGCTATCACAGGGTCATAATGCTTTTCCATGCTATTGTCTTCTTTCAAGCAAAACCACATTCTCGATATGATGGGTGTGAGGGAACATATCCACAGGCTGATAGGCCATCACTTTATACTTCGAATCAAGCAGCTGGAGATCGCGGGCCTGGGTGGCGGGGTTGCAACTGACATACACAATCTTTTGGGGAGCGGCATTCATGATCGCCTCTACAACGTCTCCGTGCATTCCGGCTCTCGGCGGGTCTGTTATTACGACATCAGGTTTCCCGCACGAACTTATGAAGTCTGATGTGAGCACATCTTTCATGTCGCCGGCTACAAAACCCGTGTTGCCGATACCGTTCAGCGCGGAGTTGGTTTTTGCATCTTCAATGGCATCCGCCACATACTCTATCCCCACTACCCTATGCGCACTGCGGGCAATGAAATTGGCAATGGTCCCCGTGCCTGTATAGAGGTCGTAGACGAGTTCGCTGCCCGTAAGGGCCGCAAACTCACGCACCACCTTGTACAGCACGTACGCCTGGTCGTTGTTTGTCTGATAGAAGCTCTTCGGCCCCACTTTGAATCTGAGGTCTTCCATCAGTTCATAGACGAATCCACTGCCTTTGTATACATTCACATCCAGATCTCCGATAGTGTCGTTGCATTTCAGATTGTTGACCCATACGATAGTGGAAAGCTCCGGGAACGTGTCAGAAAGGAACTTCATGACAGACTGCGCCTGCGCCTCCTCCTCTGCACAGGTAAAGTGGAACTGCATCGTCAACATCACCTCGCCGGAATTGGATGTGCGGAACATCATGTCACGCAAGACCCCCTCCTGTTTCCTCAGATCAAAGAACCGGATGTTATGATCTATGGCAAAAGCCCTCACCCCGTTTCTGACACGGTTTTGAAGATCATCCATAAGATGGCACTCCGTTATGTCCAACACTTTGTCAAAAGCACCGGGAATGTGGAAGCCCACGGCGTTCATCTGGTCATATTTCAGATCCTGACTGATTTCTTCCTCCGTAAGCCAGCGTTTGTTGGAAAAGCTGAACTCAAGTTTGTTGCGGTAGCACAGAGTCTTTCCGCTCCCCAAAATGGGCGAAACCTCGGGCAAGTCTATCTTCCCTATGCGCGACAAGGTGTCCACAACCTGTTTTTGTTTGTAGAACAGCTGCCTTTCGTATTTCAGACATTGCCACTTGCAACCGCCACACACGCCGAAATGCCTGCACACGGGAGTCACACGGTCTGCACTTTCCTTGCGTATCCTGACGGCCTTTGCCTCCATGAAACTGTGCTTTTTGCGTGTTACCTGCAAGTCCACCACGTCACCAGGCACCACAAAAGGGACAAAGACGACCATGTCGTCTACCCTCGCCAAAGCCTTGCCTTCTGCGGCAAGAGCCGTTATTTCTATTTCCTCCAACAACGGAAGAGCTTTTTTGCCTCGACCCATCAATCCTTGTTGTATATTGTTGTTTGTATTCTCGTCCGTTTTCCCACAGTTCAGATTCCGCCAAGTCCTTATGACAAGACTCTGAGCTTGGCATACTTGAGCAGGAGCTTCTTTTCTCCGAAATTCTTGAAGTCTATGACGGCACTACGCCCCGCCGCGCCGTCGTCAACAGCTTTTACGACACCGGCACCAAACTTGGAATGCTCAACCGTCCTGCCCACGGCTATATTGCCATTGGGCGTCGCGGTGCTGTCTTCCGGCAAAAGATTTGCCCTTAGACGTGTCAGCCGCCGGTCTGCGCGGTTGCCGCCCGCACAGCATTTCGGCACCGTTGTGCGAGCAGGCTTGTCATCAAAGTCAAAGAACGAGACCCTGACTTTTTCCGCGCCTCTGTCAAAGCCTGATTTTTCACGTTTAACGTATTGGCTGTCAATGTCCTGCAGGAACCGGCTCGGTTCGTAATAGTCCGACTTGCCGAATCTGAAACGAATTTTCGCATACGACAGGAAACACATTTTCCTTGCGCGCGTCATCGCCACAAAGAACAGTCGTCTTTCCTCCTCTATTTCCCTATCAGAAAAACACCGCATATTCGGGAACAGCCCCTCTTCCATTCCCGTCACGAAAACCACATCAAACTCCAGCCCTTTTGCTATGTGGACAGTCATCAGGCTGACAGCGTTTCCGTCCGTCACTTTTTTGTCAGAATCGGTAAGAAGGGAGATCTCGCTCATGTAATCTATCAGGAAAACAGCATTCTCGTTACCCTCTTCACGCTGCGAATCCACAAACTGGCTCATGCCGCTGAGAAGAGAAGAGTAATTGTCAAGCACCTCGCGCCCGCCACTGCTCAAATCGGACTGGACTAACGCCATCAGCCCGCTTTCCTTCAATATCAGTTGCCCCATCTGGTAAGCGTCCTGTGACCGTGCCTCGTCCATGAACCTTTCGACAAGCTGCGAAAAAGCAAGCAACTTGTCTTTTGTTCCCTCGCTGACATCAAGCCCGTAGAGGTTCGGCTGTTGGACAACAAGCCACGGGGCCACGCCGTGTTCGTGTGCGCACCCGAAAACTTTGTCCACAGTGGTGTTGCCTATTCCGCGCGCAGGACGGTTGATGACACGCCGCAAGGCTTCCTCGTCGTGCGGGTTGACAACCAGACGCAGATAAGCGAGCACGTCACGTATTTCTTTCTGGTCGTAAAACGAAATACTGCCGTAAATGACGCATGGAACATCACGCTTGCGCATGGTTTCCTCTATAATGCGGCTTTGCCCGTTGGTCCTGTACAGAACAGCCATATCCGAATACTTGACACCTTTGCCGTGCAAGGCTTTTATCTTGCGGCAGATAGTCTCGCCCTCTTCCACATCGCTTGTCAGTCCCGTCAATACAACCGGCGATCCGACTTCATTGTCGGAATAGATGTCTTTCCTTATCTGGAACTTGTTCTTTTTTATCAGGCTGTTGGCGGCGTTCACGATATTCTGTGTCGAACGGTAGTTTTTCTCCAGACGGAAAACGCGCGTCCCCTCGTAGTCCTTGTCAAAGTTCAGAATGTTGTCCAGTCTGGCGCCACGGAAACCGTAAATGCTTTGCGCGTCATCGCCTACCACACTTATCCTCTGGTTCTTGCCCGTCAATTGCCTCAAAATGGCAAATTGGGCGAAATTGGTATCTTGATATTCATCGACAAGGATATGGCTGAACCTGTTCACATAACTCTCTTTAACTTCCGGATAACACTCAAACAGCACGTAGGTGAACAACAGCAGGTCGTCAAAATCCATGGCGTTGGCCGTATGGCATCTTCGGAAATATTCGGCATATATCTCACCCAAACAGGGAACGTTGTCACCGCTGTCACGCTCTGCACACGTCTTGCTTTCGCAATACTTGTTCGGGGCCACAAGACGGTTCTTTGCCTCGGAAATCCTTTCGGCCAAATACGAAGGCTTGTATATCTTGTCATCCAGCCCCCGCTCTTTGACGATGGCTTTCAGCAAACTTGTCGTGTCGGAGGGCTGGTAGATGGTATAGTTGGGAGTGAATCCGAACACATGCGCTTCCTTGCGCAGGATACGGCTGAAAACTGAATGGAACGTACCCATCCACAAAGAACTGGACTTCGTGTAGCCGACAATCTTCTCTATGCGCTGGCGCATTTCCCGCGCTGCCTTGTTGGTGAACGTAAGTGCCAAAATATTGTGCGGCTCCACGCCGGAGGATATCAGATACGCAATCTTGGCCGTCAATACCGTCGTCTTTCCCGAACCTGCACCCGCCACTATCAACGAAGGCCCGTCAATGTATTTCACTGCCGACAACTGCTGTTCGTTGAGTGACGAAAGGTATTGCGGACTGTTTTCGGCTTCGGGCATCATGACTGACAATGTTTTATCCTTGGAAAGAAGCAACAGACCATTCCGAAAAACACGGTGTCCGACAAAGCTTTGGCATTCTTCTGTGCCCCCGGATAACCGAAAGAATGAGTCCAATGCAAAAGTAACGATATTTTTGTGAAATACATATGCGGGACGGGGCTTTTTCAAGTATCTTTTTCCACACGCCGCCACAATAAGTACGGATTTTTTGGAACACGCATCAATTAATTTCACTACTTTTGCAGCATACGCAAATTCACGTGCGTACTTTCCGCAAGCATGACGGAAGCCCCGTGACCGGCGGACCATTCACACAAAACTGATTTTTCCCGGTGGAAAACAACAACGACAGACCGCAATCATTGCTCAGCAACATAGACTCGCCCGCAGACCTCCGCAAGCTTGACTTGTCACAGCTGCCACAGGTTTGCAGTGAGATCAGACAGCGCATCATTGAGGTGCTGTCGGAACACTCCGGACATCTGGCATCAAGTTTGGGAGCCATAGAGATAACGGTAGCCCTGCACTATGTCTTTGACACCCCGGAAGACCGTATCGTCTGGGATGTGGGACACCAGGCCTATGGCCACAAGATTCTGACAGGAAGACGGGACAGCTTTGCAACCAACCGGCAACTGGGAGGGCTCAAACCTTTTCCCTCGCCCGAGGAAAGCATCTATGACACCTGTACCTGCGGCCATGCGTCAAACTCCATCTCCATGGGGTTGGGCATGGATGTCGCGGCACGGCTGCAGGGCAATGCCGGGCGCAAGGTCGTTGCCGTGATCGGCGACGGGGCTATGAGCGGAGGACTCGCTTTTGAGGGGCTCAACAATGTTTCGTCAACCCCCAACAACCTCCTGATAGTGCTAAACGACAACAACATGAGTATTGACCGCAGTGTGGGCGGAATGAAACAATATCTCCTGAAGCTGCAGACGAGCAACTTGTACAACAGTTTCCGTTTCAAGACAGCGAAAAAATTCTCCGCATTCGGGCTTCTGAACGAAAGCGGCAAGAATGCAATACTGCGGTTCAACAATTCCCTGAAATCGCTAATCACGAGGCAGCAGAACATCTTCGAAGGTTTGAACATAAGATATTTCGGACCGGCAGACGGACACAATGTGGTGGAGCTGATAGATACCCTAAGGCGGATCAAGGACATGACGGGGCCAAAGATACTCCATATCCATACAGTCAAAGGCAAGGGCTATGAAGCCGCCGAAAAAAACGCCACCCTATGGCATGCCCCGGGAAAATTCAACATAGAAACGGGCAAAATAATCTCCGTGCCAAAAGACGGCAACGAACCGCCCAAGTTCCAGACCGTGTTCGGCGAAACACTGTTGGAACTGGCAAAGACCAACAGCCGCATTGTAGGTGTCACACCCGCCATGCCTACCGGCTGCTCAATGGACATAATGATGAAACAGTTGCCGGGCAGGGTCTTTGATGTCGGAATCGCCGAAGGGCACGCTGTCACTTTCTCCGCCGGAATGGCAAAGGACGGGCTGGTGCCTTTCTGCAACATCTATTCTTCTTTTGCCCAAAGGGCATACGACAATATAATCCACGATGTGGCCATCAGCAAGCTGAAAGTAATAATCTGTCTTGACAGGGCCGGTTTGGTAGGAGAAGACGGTCCCACCCATCACGGGGCGTTTGACATTGCATCGCTCCGCACGATACCCAACCTTACAATCTGTTCTCCCATGGACGAGTCCGAGCTGCGCAACATGATGTATACAGCCCAGCTCGACAGCAGTTCCGGACCGTGGATAATAAGGTATCCGCGCGGCCGCGGGTCGCTGACAGACTGGCGCACCCCCATGCGTGAAACACCCCCCGGAACGGCCAGACTGCTATGTGACGGAAACGGCATCTGCGTGTTGTCATACGGGACGGCGGGAGTTGATGTCCGCCGCGCAATGGCAACCATGTCCGCCGAAGACAGGGCAGAAGTCTGCCACTATGACATGCGCTTCGTCAAGCCTCTTGACGAGGATGCCCTTACCAGCATCGCCAGAAGGCACTACAGGAGGATTGTCACCATTGAAGACGGCTCACTGCAAGGAGGTTTTGGGGGTGCCGTGGCGGAATGGCTTGAAGATCACGGTGTCAACGTTCCGCTGACGAGGTTGGGATTGCCCGACAAGTTCGTAGAGCATGGCAATGTCGAAGAACTGAAGCGGCTTGTCGGACTTGATCCCGAGAGCATTGCTGAAACCCTGACAACAAGCATAAACGATTCACAACAATGAAAATAATCATTGCAGGAGCAGGAAGGGTCGGCACTCACCTTGCGAAGCTCTTTGTAAGGGAAAACCACAATATAGTCGTGCTTGACGACAACGTTGAGCAACTTGATGCGCTGACCTCAAACTATGACCTGATGGGCAAGGTCATGGAACCCGTGTCAATAAGGGGGCTGAAAGAGATAGGCATAGGCCACTGCGACCTTTTCATCGGCGTGACACCAGACGAAAACCTCAATATAAACTGCTGTATGGTCGCATCAAGCCTGGGGGCGAAACAGACAGTAGCCCGCGTTGACAACACGGAGTTTCTGGAAAAGGAATTCCTTGAATACTTCAAGTCCCGCGGAATAAACTCGGTCTTCATCCCGGAGATGGTTGCCGCCAAAGAAATCGTTGCATCCGTAAAGCGGAGCTGGGCACGGATGTGGTGGGAGCCGGACGGGGACAACCTTGCGCTTATGGGAGTGAAGATAAGGGAGAACTGCTCCATCACCGGCCTTCCGCTTAAAGACTTGCCCAACAAAGACCCGGCATACCATATCGTGGCCATAAAAAGAGGAAACGGCACAATAATACCCCACGGTATGGACATGCTGAAACCGTATGACCTTGTATATTTCATGGCAGACAAGAAAAACCAAGGATACATACAACACATCTGCGGCAAAGACAGCTACAAAGAAGTCCAGAACGTCATCATAATGGGGGGAGGAACAACGGCCGTATTCACGGCAAGGCTCATGCCCGACAACGTGAAGGTAAAAATCATAGAGGAAGACATAAACCGCTGCTACGAAATCAACAGGCAAATTTCCAAAAGCAACATAATGGTTATTCACGGCGACGGGCGTGACCTTGCGCTCATGAACGAGGAAAACATAGCGGACGCCGATGCTTTCATCGCCCTGACCCCGAACTCCGAAATCAACATCATAAGCTGCCTGACAGCACGCAAAGCGGGAGTAAACAAGACCGTCGCCATCCTTGACAACCTGAACTTCCTCCCCATGGCGGAAAGCCTTGACATCGGCACACTCATCAACAAACAGGCAATATCGGCCTCAAGCATATACCGCATGATACTGAAGGCTGATGTGGCAAACGTAAAAAGCCTTATGGTGGCCAATGCCGACGTGGCGGAATTCACAGCCGCACAAGGTTCAAGAATAACAAAAAAGCTGATCAAAGACCTGCGTCTGCCGCTTACCGCCAACCTCGGAGGGCTTATACGCGACGGCAAGGGCATCCTGATAAACGGCATGACACAGGTGGAACCGGGCGACAAGGTCGTTGCAGTCTATGTGGACAACGACATAAAGCCGCTTGCCTCCCTGTTTGGCTGAAAAGCGGCGAAACGAAACCGTCCGCAAAG
>CAVHBF010000092.1:0-7876 GCA_963634195.1 Bacteroides thetaiotaomicron
GGCGTAGTGTATCACGAGTTTGTCCGCCGGAATGCGGGCGCCGATGAGGTGGTATGACACAAATTGGTTGAGGGCGTTGTCCTGGCTCCGGTAGTCGGAGGAGCTGCCGCTGTAGCACTGGCGGCACTTTTCTTCTATCTGCTGCAATATTGTCTCGCGGTTTGTGACAATGCCGTTCTCGACTTCGGGCAGGTCTATGCCCCATCTGTCGTGGAAGGTCTGGTCGGTCTCCACAAAGGCGGTATAGCCATAGTAGCGGTGCTCGGGGTTGGCTGCTTTTTTGCCGTACTCGTCGTATCCGTACTCATCGTGGTTGTATTCGTAGTCGTCGTCGCGGTAGAGCTGCATGGAGTCCGCCCACGAGGTGACGTCAAGCAGGAGCGAGAAGATGTGCGTGTTGTCGGCCTGCGAAATGAGGGCCGGCAGTGTGGCGGTGGACAGTTGCAGCACGTTGCTGACCTCGTGTATCACGCCGTTGGTCAGTTTGATGTCCGCCTTGGTCACGAGGGATCTTTCATTGATGTACGTTCCTCCGCTGATGGTGTCAAACGACACGGTGATATAGCGGTCCTCCATGTTGGTTCTCTCCAGGGGACTCTTGTCGAAAGCTGTCGTCAGATACGCCTCCTCGTTGCCGTTGTCTATGATGGAGTTGCGGGCTATGTATGAGGCGATGGAGTCGGAAATCTGCGTGACATCAAAGCCCTTGGTATGGTACACGGAGTCAAGGAAGCTCTGCACCGACTGGTTGTCCGGCACGAAGCAGGTGTAGTTGCCGCGTGCCGAGAGAAGGTCGGAAACGGTGGACTTTGACTTGGGACTGAGCTGCACCTTGGTGAGGATATAGGAGTACATAGAGTATTCGTCGGGATTCTCGTCCAGGAAGTCCTTGACGGTCTTTCCGGTAAATGTGTAGATGTCGCTTTCGTCTACTCCGTCTTTGCAACTGCCAAGCGAGAGGCAGCCGACGGCAATGACAGCCGCTGCGGCCATGGCGGCAAGGCGGCTTGTTGTCGGATGAGAGTGTGTTTTCATGTCTGTGATTTGGGTATTCGTAGATTTGTGTTGCAAAAATAGGGCATTTTGACGGGAAAAAGCATTCCTGCCATGCAAAAAATGCCGCAGGGAGCTTTTTTTGCCGTTTTGGCATTGTTGCGCATCTATTCCCCCGACTTGTCGTCAGGTGTGTCGCCGGACAGGTAGTTGCCGGCTTCGCGCAGTGATTTTTTCTTCTTGTTTTCTCTGGCTCCGGCCTTGAGGAGGTTGCGCGCCGCAGTGATGATGCCGGGTCCGCTTTGGGCTGTGGTAATCCTGAGTTTTGCCATTTTGTTGACGGTGTCGTTCATGGCGGTCTCCACATCGCGGAATCGTGTGGCGAAGTCCTGCACGCGTTCCACCACGGTGTTGGCCGCGTCCATTATGGCCTGCTGGTTCTCGAGCTGCCGCACTTGTGTCCACATCATCTCCAGCACCCTGAGGTTCATGTACATTGTCTGGGGACCCAGAACCATCACGCCTTGGTCGTAGGCTTCGCGCCACAGCGCGGTGTCGTTGAGCAGTGCCAGGTTGAGCGCGCCTTCCACGGGTATGTACATGATGGCGAAAGACAGGCGGTTGCAGTCCTCCGGCAGGTATCTGGTGTAGTCCTTGCGTGCGAGCCGCTTCACCTGTGCCTTGACGCTGTCGATGTGCGCCTTGAGGAACGCGCTTTTCTCCTCGCTGCCGTCGGGGGCGTTCATGTAGCGTTCGTAGTCGGTCAGCGACATCTTGGAGTCTACCACCACATGACGGCTGTCGGGAAAGTGGAGGATGAAGTCGGGCACGAGCCCCCTGCCGTCGTCTCCCTTGAGCGATTTGCCGAACTTGTCCCTGAGTGTCTGCTGGGTGTCATATTGCTCGCCCTCCTTGAGCTCAAGGTCTTCAAGCAGCTGCTTGAGCCTGAGCTCGCCGAAATTGCCCTGCACTTTCACCTCGCCTGTCAGGGCCCGGGTCAGGCGGTCTGCGGTTTCTCCGAGCGACCGGCTCTTCTCCATGCTTAGCCTGATGGTCTCGTCGAGGCGCGTGAGGGCGTCTTTCTGCTGTTCCTTGGAGTGGCGCAGGGCTTCCTCCATGTCCTTGAGTCCCTGCTGGAGCGGACTGATGATTTTCGACACTTGCTCGATGTTGCGCCCGGCAAGCTCCTCCTGCCGTGCCTTGAGCACCGTTTCCGACGTGGCGGTCATCTGTTCCCTGATGAGGTTCAGCTGGTCTTCGACCTGCTTCCTGTTCATCTCGCGCAGCGCGCCCATCTGTTCCCGGGAGTTCTCCCTGGCCTGTGCGAGCTGTTTCTCGTAGGCGGCCTTGACGTCTTCCAGCCGCTTCTCGTATGATGCCTTGAGTTCTTCCACCGCCTGCGCGTGGTGGCTGGCTTCGTTGCGCAGTGCGGTCTCATGGTTCTTGCGTGCCGAGCGCAGCATGAACAGTGCCAACAGCGATACCGGCAGTGCCACGGCTATCGCGGGGTAAAGTGCTTCCATAAGCGACAAAGGTTGAATTTTCTCCAAAATTACTCAAAAGTATGGACAGCGCCGGCTGTTTCCTACGGTTTTTTGGGACGGTATGCGGAGTCTTCCCGACAAAACGACTACCTTTGTCAGCGGAGGCAACGGTGCGGGCTCCAGTGCCTGTTCCTTGTCGCAAGCGTAATCCATTATCAGTGTAACATCTCTAAAAATCCTTTTTATGCGTAAACCAAATGTCTTTTTCGTGACGGTGCTTCTTGCACTTGCCGTGTCGCCGCTCTGTGCCCAGACTGACTGGCATTCGCCGTTTGACGACTGCGGCGACAATCCCTACATATGCGGCAGGGCGTGGAACAGGGAACTCGGCAAAAATTTCGTGCGGTTGCCCGAGCGTGCCAAGGACAAGGTCACGCCGGCAGTATGGGGGCTGTCCAAATACAGTGCGGGACTCTCGTTGCGCTTCTTCACCAATTCGGAGAACATCATGGTGCGCTATGTCCTTGCTTACCGTCCGGGATACCGCAACATGGCGTGGCTCAACCATTCCGGCGTTGATCTCTACGGGGCCGATGCCAAAGGCTCTCTCCACTGGATAGGCAACCACATGAAGTGGAGCATAAGCGGCGACACTGCCGTCTTCACCTATCCCGACCTCAGCCGTCCCGACCCGGCCGGCGGCGCCGAATACCGGCTTTATCTCCCGCCATACAATATGGTGAAATCCGTGGAGGTGGGCGTGGACAGCGGGGCTGCGTTCAGGTTCAGTTGCGAGAAGCGGGCCAGGCCCATAGTGATATACGGCTCCTCTATCGTCAACGGGGCTTCGCCTTCGCGGCCCGGGCTGATGTTCACCAACATCGTGGCACGTGAGAGCGGCTGGCCTGTGGTCAATCTGGGGTTCTCGGGCTCTGCGTTCATGGAGCCTGCCGTGTTTGATCTGCTCGCCGAGATTGACGCCCGCGCGTTCATCCTCGACCCGATGCCCAACAGCTACACCATGGACAGCACCGAGGTGGTGAAACGCGCGTGCGAGGGCGTGCGCACCCTGCGCAGGGCGAGCGACGCGCCCATTCTCATGGTGGAGTCGTGTGTGTCCATGGACACGCTGTTCCGCCGCAAGCGGGCGCAGGAATACTATAGCGGCAACAGGCATTTCCGCTCCGCATACCTGAAACTGTGCGACGAGGGCATAGGGGGCATTTACTATCTGGCGGCGGATGAACTGGGACTCACCGAGGAGTCCATGATAGAGGGCACGCACCCCAACGACCTGGGCAACCGCCAGTATGCCGACGCCTATCTCGTGAAAATCAGGGAAATGTTCAGCGGCAAGCAGGCCAAGTGACCTGTTGTTCAGCGACGGCTGCTTGACTGCATAGTGTATGGGCAAGCGGTCCGGCTGTCTCATACAGCCCTGCGTCAGGCCCGTTGCTCATCCGTCATGGCCGGGCGCAGCGATGCCGTTTGGCGGAGGCGTGTGGCTTTCAAGCTCAAGCAATGTCCGCTTGGCTTCCAGCCCGCCGGCGAACCCGGTCAATGAGCGGTCTGTGCCGATGACACGGTGGCAGGGGCAGACTATGCAGATGCCGTTTGCCCCTATGGCTTGTGCCACGGCTCTGGCCCCTTTGGGATTGCCCACCCGCAGTGCGATGTCCCTGTAGGTTCTTGTCTCGCCGAACGGTATTTCAAGCAGGGCGTTCCAGACGCGCTTCTGGAAGCCGGTGCCCACGGGACCCAGCGGCAGGTCAAATGTTTTCCGCTTGCCCGCGAAATATTCGTCAAGCTGTGTTTTTGTGCGGAGAATCGCTTCTGACGGTTCTTCCCTGAACTCTGCGCCGAGCAGCCTGACAAGCCGGAGCCTGTTGCGCACGGAACACGGCATGTTGTTCCAGTCGCAGAGGCACAGTTTTTCTCCGGCTGACGCCAATACGAGTTCTCCGCAAGGCGAGTCGTGGTATTGTATGCATACGGGCTGTTTCCTGTCGTTTCTCATCTGGTGTAACGCATTTCATGTTGCCGCGGCAGAGAGTTGCGTGTGCGGTCTTTGTGATCCGCAGCCTCCTCTGCGGACTGACTGGATGTCTGCGGCAGGGTCTGACACCGTGTTGTTGGCAGACCCGGATGCAAAGATGTGCGGTTTTCGGGAGAAACGGCGGGATTCGGATGAAAAATCTGACGGGCGGGCGTGGATTTCCCCGGTGTTGCGGGACCGGCGGGCGCACACGACAACGGCGCAGAGCCTTCCTGACGTTGAAAATGCTGACACGGCAAAATTTCTGCTTGTTCCGGCAAAAAATTTGCTTGACCTCCCCGATGCGCTTCGCCCGAAACACGGTTGCGTTTCCGCCGAAACGGACAACAGTTCCGCCCGGAGCGGATATCCGTTTCGGGCGGAACGCCGCCGTCGTCTCAAGCTTTTTTTCTTTGCGGTCGGGCTTTTTTTTTGCGAGGTCGCTTTCCTGAAATATTTTTGCCTGGAACCAATGTCTGAACATTCCAATTGACATTATTTCCCCATTGAAACTCAGTTGTTACGGGAAATCATTGTAACTTCGCACCGGGTGTCACACTCTGCCAGAATGTGAACTCCCAAGACATTGTGGGTTAAAAACAAAGCATTCGCTATTATTTCGCGTTTAGCCAAGAGCCTCGGAAACTCTAATTGGAATAAAAAGCACGAAAATAATATGTGACAGGTGGCTCGTATTGTGGCCTCAAGTTCCTCAACAGCGATGCATACGCCATGCGGCGTGGTGCATTCTTAGAGGAACCCGGGGCTCCAATCCGAGGCCGCCCCGTGCTAAACGCGAGAAGAGGCATCACGCCCTTTTTGCGTTTTGGCGGATTGATAGTTGGGTGCATAAGAGACTATCAATCATTATGGCTAACAACACTTTATCCAACGCCAAGACTGCCAAGAAGGATGAGTTCTATACCATGTTCTATGATATAGAGACGGAGATGGAAGCCTATCTCGACTACAATCCCGACGTGTTTCGTGGCAAGACGGTTCTTCTGCCTTGCGACGACCCTGAATGGAGCAATTTCACCAAGTATTTTGCGCAAAACTTTGAGGAGCTGGGATTGAAGAAACTCATCTCCACCAGCTATGCGCCGGAAAGCATGACGTTCAAAAGAGGCGTGCAGCTTTCGTTGTTTGAAACAAACTCTCCGAAATACGACAAGGACAAGACGCAGACACAGGGCAAGATTTTCGTTCTGGACAAAGACAACACAGGAGACGGCAAAATCAACCTCGATGACTTGGAATGGGATTATCTTGAGGGCGACGGGGATTTCAGAAGCAAGGAGGTGAACCAACTGAGGGACGAGGCCGATATCATCGTGACCAACCCTCCTTTCTCCCTGTTCAGAGAATTCTTGTCGTGGATAGTTGAGGCTGAAAAGCAGTTTGTGATTATTGGCAATATCAATGCCATTTCATACAAGGAAGTGTTCCCAAGACTCAAAGACAACAAGCTTTGGGTTGGGGCAACCAACTTCAATAGAGGAATGTACTTCAGAGTACCTGATGATTTCGAATATGCCTCTACTTATAAGTTCGAGAAAGAGAGAGATGGAATGAAAGTAAATCGCGTTCCAGCTACATGTTGGTTTACCAACATAGACCACGGAAGAAGACACCAGCCTCTAAAGCTAATGACCATGGCAGACAACACAAGATACAGCAAGCACAAGGAGGTTAAGGGTGTGGGCTATAAGCAGTACGACAACTATGATGCCATTGAAGTTCCATATACAGACGCGATACCTTGCGACTACGAGGGAGTGATGGGCGTGCCCATATCTTTCCTCGACAAATATTGTCCAGAACAGTTTGAGTTACTGGGGATAACGGAAAACAACGAAGACCTCCGCAAGTATTGGAAGAGCGGCTTCGTCAAATACGACCGTCCCTATATTGGCGGCAAGAGGATGTACGCACGTTTATTAATCCGCAAAAGACAATCATAACATGGAAACAGAACTGAAAGAATATACCGTAAAGGAGCTGTGTGAGGGATTCACCTACAGCGACCTCGACGGAAAGGGACTGTATGGCTTGGCCGGCAGACTGACAATCCAGCCGGAGTATCAGCGCAACTATCTCTACAGCGAGAACAGCAGCGAGAAAGAAATCGCCGTGATAGATTCCGTCTTGAAGAAATATCCTTTGGGATTGCTGTATTTCAACAAACTGCCAGACGGCAGGCTTGAGGTGCTCGACGGCCAGCAGCGCATCACCAGTCTCGGCAGATACCTGATAGGCAAGTTCTCCGTGATGAAAGGCAACCTTCCATTCAAGTTCAACGCGCTTGACAAGGAAGAAAGAACGCTCATGGAAAACACGAAGATGCTGGCCTATATCTGCGAGGGCACGGAAGCGGAAATAAAGGAATGGTTTGAGATTATCAACATAGGCGGCATACGGCTCAACGACCAGGAGAAGCTCAACGCCATCTATTCCGGTCCGTTTGTCAGCGCGGCCAGGAAGGAGTTCAGCAACAAGGAGGACTCCCGCGTGCAGAAGTGGAGCAGCTACATCCCGGGTTCAGTGAGCAGACAAGAGTACTTGCAGACAGCCTTGAAATGGGTGAGCCACAACCACATCAGGGACTATATGCAGGAGCACCGGCGCGACACCAGCATCAATGAATTGAAGCATCATTTCACTGACGTCATTTCATGGATAGAGCAGACTTTTGATGACGTTTACCCGAAGATGAGAGGCTTGGAATGGGGTGAATTGTATGACCGTTTCCATACCACTCCCTACAATCATGCGGAGGTGTCGGAAAAGGTGAGGCTGCTTTACGACGACCCTTGCGTGAAGGACAACAAGAACGTGTTCGAATATGTGCTGGGCGGATGCAATGACACCAGACTGCTCAATGTCCGCGTGTTCGATGACAACATCAAGGGGCGGGTATATCGCCGACAGACGGAAGAGGCGAAGGAAAAGCATGCAAGCAACTGCCCGCTTTGTGCCTGTGGCCATGATGCCAACAAGAACAAGATTTGGGCTTTGAATGAAATGGACGCCGATCATGTCCTGGCCTGGAGCAAAGGCGGCGCCACCGACGAGAGCAACTGCCAGATGCTCTGCAAGACACACAATCGGGCGAAGGGCAACAGGTAGCGCTATGGCTTGTCCTGTCGGAATGTTTCCACGGTACGATTCCTTTGCCTACAAAGAAAACCAATTGCCCCAAATGCAGCAACGTTTTCCTTGGAAAGGTCAATCAATGGAACAAAAAACCAACGCTTAATACCGAAAGACGGGATAAAACGCGAACTTGTAGAGCGGCAGCTTTGACTAAGAAATGATATGATTTTGTTCATAATATGTTGTGTTTTGAGGATTTGTTATTATC
>CAVHBF010000093.1:0-7786 GCA_963634195.1 Bacteroides thetaiotaomicron
ATTTAGTGTACGGTAGTCGTCTAAATACAAAAGTAGCAAAATTCCCAGAAAGAAATTCATGTTTCAAGAAAAATACGACATCGTGGTAAGGCCGTTTATATTTCTCGGCCTGTGCCGGAGCTTTGCTGTCCTAAAGTGTTAACTTTGCATTATGTTATCCGTAGAAAACCTAAAGGTGGAGTTCGGTGCAGAGCCGTTGTTCAAGGGTGTCTCGTTTGTTGTAAACGACAGGGAAAGAGTATGTCTTGTAGGACGGAACGGAGCGGGCAAGTCCACTTTGCTCAAGATAATAGCCGGAATGGCAACGCCGTCGGAGGGCAGTGTGTCCATGCCGCAGGAAGCCACGGTGGGCTATCTTCCACAGGTCATGAAAGTCAGTGATACCCGGACGGTAATGGAAGAAACAGAGATGGCTTTCGGACAACTTAAAGCATTGCAGGAAGAGTATGATAAAACCAACGCACAACTCTGTGCTTCAACAGATTATGAGTCGGCAGAATACGGTGTGCTTATAGAGCGGGCATCCGTGTTGCAGGAACGGCTGCAAATGTCGGGCATAAACAGTTTCAAGTCCGACACGGAGCGTACCTTGCTTGGTTTGGGATTCAGGAGAGAGGATTTCGGAAGACCCACATCGGAATTCAGCGGAGGATGGCGAATGCGTATAGAACTGGCAAAAATTCTCCTGAAGAAGCCTGACTTGCTGCTGCTTGACGAACCGACCAACCATCTGGACATAGAATCCATCCTCTGGCTTGAAAATTTCTTGCGGAAAGAGAGCAGGAGCAGTGTAGTGTTGGTAAGTCACGACCGCGCGTTCCTCAACAATGTGACAACTCGCACGTTGGAGATATCATGCGGCCACATCGTTGATTACAAGGTGAAATACGATGAATATGTGAAACTCAGGGCCGAGCGCAGAGCGCAACAACTGAGGGCATACGAAAACCAACAGAAGGAAATTGCCGACATAAAGGCTTTTGTGGAACGCTTCCGCTATCAGGCAACCAAGGCTGTGCAGGTGCAAAGCAGACTGAAGCAACTGGAGAGAATCGTTCCAGTTGAAATAGACGACGTGGACCGGTCTTCGCTTCGCTTGCGCTTCAATGTTCCATCACGCAGCGGAGACTATCCGCTCATCTGCAAGGGGCTGACAAAGAACTACGGCTCGCACAATGTCTTCCGAGGGGTCAATCTGACCGTCAAGCGCGGGGAGAAAGTGGCTCTTGTAGGACGTAACGGTGAGGGGAAGTCCACTTTTGTGAAATGCATAATGGGACAGGTGGACTACGAGGGCGAGCTGAAGACAGGCCACAATGTGGAAATCGGTTACTATGCCCAGAACCAGGCCATGCTGCTTGATGACTCGCAAACGGTCTATGAAACGATAGACCGTGTCGCCACGGGCGATGTGAGGCTCAAGATCAACGACATACTCGGGGCTTTTATGTTCGGCGGCGAGAAATCGGAGAAAAAGGTGAGGGTGCTGAGTGGAGGAGAACGCAGTCGTCTGGCAATGATAAAACTGCTTCTGCAACCATTGAATTTCCTCATTCTTGACGAGCCGACCAACCACCTTGACATGAACACCAAAGACGTACTCAAGGAGGCTATCAGAAAATTTGACGGCACCGTACTGATAGTCAGCCACGACCGCGATTTCCTTGACGGGCTTGTTGACACCGTCTATGAATTCAAGAACCACGGCATGAGAGAACACATCGGCGGCATCAGGGATTTCCTGCCAGGCGAGGAATCAGACAAGGTGGAAAACGGCAGAGGCAGTGAAGAAAAGAAAAAGGAATGCAGCCCGTGTGACAGCCAACTGACTTATGGACAGCAAAAAGAGTTGAAGCGGAAAAAAAGCAAGATAGCCAAGCGGGTCGCAGAATTGGAGAACCTTATAAGCGAGCTGGAAGCAGACATCAAGTCGCTTGAACAGCAGATGGGAACGCCGGATGGGGCAGCAGACTTGTCGCTGTTTGAAAAGCACAGGGACAAGTCTGAACAACTGGAGAACAGCCTGCAGCTATGGGAACAGGCTTCGCAGGAACTTGAGAATGTTCCAAACTAAACACAAAGACCATTTAACGCAGTTATGTTATACCTTCCAAAATCACACCCCTCGCTTCCAAAACTCGCGGCTCTCGGCATTGAGGCTACGGATGCCGCTCCCGCAGCGGAGGAAAACGTGCGGAAAATAGTGATACTGAACCTGATGCCGCAAAAGCAAGAGGCGGAAGAGGAATACTATACCATGATGGGCGGTTCAAACACGCACATCCAGATTGTACTTGCAAAGATGAGCGGGCTGAAATACAAGACCACCCCACAGGAATACATGGACACTTTCTATACAGACATTGTACAAGTAATGAGCAGCCCCTGCTGTTATGACGGTCTGATAGTGACAGGAGCCCCTCTTGAGCAATACGAGTATGAGGATGTGAGATATTGGGGACAGTTGCACGAAGTGTACAGATGGAGTCTGAACAACGTGCGCTCGACTCTGAATGTGTGTTGGGGCGCTTTTGCGGCATTGAAGATATTCTTTAACATCAACAAATATTGGACAGACAAAAAACTGTTTGGTCTGTATGAACACCACTTGTGCGGGAGCAGACCTCCCCTGTTGAAAGGCATATCGCGCAAGCTTATGATTCCCGTTAGCCGCCATATTACTTTCTACCGCAGCGAGATTCTGGCAGAACCGATGGTAAGGTTGTTGATAGACCAAGACATTACGGGACCGGAACTGGCAATGGCCTGGAACGGGCGTCAGATTTTCACAAACGGGCATCTGGAATACGCCGACGGCAGACTTGCCTTTGAATACCGGCGTGATTTGGCAAAAGGAGAAGACATAGAAAAGCCCCTAAACTATTTCATTGATGATGACCCGTCAAAAGGAATCAACTCTTGCTGGCATATTGCAGGCAAGACCTTTTACCAGAATTGGATTATGGAGTATGTTTGCAACGAAAACCTGGAAATTGTTCCGGTTGACATTGATTTCAAGTCATAGCCGATGGCAAGAAAACTGGAGCTGTTGTCGCCCGCCCGCAACGCGGACATCGGTATTGAGGCAATAAATTGCGGGGCCGATGCCGTATATATTGGGGGACCGGTCTACGGGGCGCGAAGCATGGCTGCAAATTCCGTTGAAGACATCAGGAGACTGACGGAATATGCCCATATTTTCGGGGCAAGGGTTTACGTGACGCTCAATACCATTCTGTATGATGAGGAGCTTGCTCCAGCGCAAAGTCTGGCGGAATCTCTCTCAAAGACAGGTGTCGACGCGCTGATCGTACAGGACTATGCTTTTCTGGGCATGGGACTTGACATCCCACTTCATGCAAGCACACAGATGGACAACCGCACCGTTGACAAGGTCAGACTGCTGGGCCGGTTGGGTTTCGGACAGGTGGTGCTTGCCAGAGAGCTGGGGCTGGACGAAATAAGGGAGATACACGCACAGTGTCCGGAAGTGACGCTTGAGGCTTTTGTGCATGGCGCACTATGTGTGAGCTACAGCGGAAAGTGCTATGCGTCGCAGTATTGTTTCGGACGTAGTGCCAACCGTGGCGAGTGTGCCCAGTTCTGCCGTCTTCCCTTTGATCTGGAGGACAAGGACGGCAATGTCATAGTCAGTGACAAGCATCTGCTGTCGCTGAAAGACATGAACCGTTCCATGCACATTGAAGACATGGCAGACGCCGGTGTGTGCTCGTTCAAGATAGAGGGGCGGCTGAAAGATCTTGTCTATGTAAAAAACGTGACATCGTATTACCGCAAGATAATTGACGACCTGATATCAAGAAGGCCAGATGAATACCAGCGCAGTTCAAACGGATGCTGCGAAACTCATTTTGAACCAGATCTCAACAAGACTTTCAATCGTGGTTATACCGGCTATTATCTTTTGCGGCGAAGAGAAGACGCGCTGTCGCAGAATTCTCCCAAATCGGTAGGCGAGCCCGTGGGAAAGGTCGCCAAGAAGGAGGAGGGGTTCATCACGGTAGACGGGGAGGCGGTTTTCCATAACGGCGACGGACTCTGTTTCTTTGACGAAAACGACAAACTTTGCGGTTGCCGGGTGAACAGAGTTGCAGGCGACAAACTGTTTTTGCATCCTTTTCCAAAGGAAATCAAAGTGCACACCCTGTTGTTCCGAAACAAGAACGTGCAGTTTGAGAACGATGTGGAAAAGAACGGAGGACACAGGTTTTTGCGAGTGTCTGTCGTTATCAGACCTGTAGAAGGGGGATTCCGTCTCTGTGCGGAGACGCAAGGACGGTATACGGCAGAACTGGACGTTGCTGCCGACAAGGAACTTGCGCACAGCCCCCAACGCGAGAGAATCGCAGCAGAACTGCGCAAGTGCGCTTTGCCCTATTTCAGCATTGACAAAGCCGTTGTAGACTTTGACCGGGACTATTTTATCCCAATGTCAGCTTTGGCGCAATGGCGCAGAAAGCTGTATGACATTCTGGCTAAAAAGATTGCATCGTGCAACACTCCACAAAAAAAGACGAAGTCCTTTGACATCTCCGCTAAAATTGACGGGAGCTGTCTGGAGCCGTATGACTATACCATGAATATAAGCAACAGGCTGGCAAGGAGAGTATGTTCGCAGAAGTTTGGCATAACAGTCAGTGAACCGGCTTTGGAAAACATTGCGAGAACCGGCATTGACCGTCCGATAGCCTTGATGAAATGCCGGCACTGTTTGCGCTACGCTTTCGGGCAGTGTAAAAGAGACGCAAGGAAAACAGGTGTACAGAAGAAACACTGGCCGCGTTTGCCAAACGAGTTGCGCCTTTCTCTTCCTGACGGGCGTAAATTCCCGTTGTCCTTTGATTGCCAAAATTGCGAGATGACAGTAAAAAGCTGTTGAACAACAGTGAGACAAACCCATGACAAGATGCAGAATATTACCAACAACGTGACAAAAACTCTGATTGTAGTTTGCAGTGTTGTCTGCTTGTGGTGCTGTAAACCGGAACGCAGCAGCACTTGCAGTGACTGGATTCTGACGCAGGCACAGCGGGACTCAATAGCTTTCAGCCGTGTCCACCACTACAATACGGGAACAAACTTCGTCCTCAAGGCAGACTCTCTGGTGCTGTATTCGTATCCGAAAGGGTGGGACGGCAAGGCAGAAACAGCACCGGACAGTTTCGTGCTGGAGGGAGGCAACGACTTTGTGGTGACGGAAATATACCATTACGGCAACCATGAGGACACGGGTACTGACAGTGTATGGCTGTGTCTGGTATCCGACGGTGCACATCCGGGTTGGACAGGCGAGACAACAATGCTTGAAAAAGCGTCACCTGTTTCTCCAATATCGCAGTTCATCTACACTTTAAGCGATACGCGCATTTACGTGTTCATAACACTGGCAGTGCTCATGACTGCCGCTGTCTGTTATTGCAAAAGCAAGCGTGCGTTGCTATGGTTTGTACATTTCAGGGACATCACTTCGTTTTACCCGTGCGCTTTCACTGTGACCATGTCAACAGCGTCAATGATTTATTCCACGTTGCAGAAATTCGCGCCAGAAGTATGGACGGCATATTATTTCAACCCCTCGCTGAATCCGTTCAACCAGCCTGCCGCCATCTGCATATTCCTGATTTCGTTGTGGCTGAGCGTTCTGTTCCTGCTGTCTGTGGTGTTTGACATTATGGACAAGGAGTCGTTCTTCCCGGGCTTGTCCTATGTTCTGTCATTGATATGTGCGGGCTGTGTGATGTATGTGATACTTGCGCTTACCGTGCCATATTATGCAGGTTACCTCATTTATGTCTTTTATGTGGTATTCTCGATAGGCAGATTTTCCAAGACCAAGATGCGCGAAACGGCGAATGCGGCAAAGGAGAGACCGGATTCCCGAAATGCAAAGTCCCATGCGTCTATCGGTCAAAAGCTTTGAAAAGTGGAAATTAGTTTATAAATTTGCAGAAGATTGTAACGGACAGAATCATGTGTGACAACAGTACGGCCAATACTCCAAAGAAGAGTCTTAACTTCATAGAGGAAATCGTAGAAAAAGACCTTGCCGAGGGAAAGAACGGAGGCAGAATCCAGACCCGCTTCCCCCCGGAGCCAAACGGCTATCTTCACATTGGCCACGCCAAGGCCATTGCTCTGGATTTTGGCATTGCCAGAAAATACGGCGGAGTGTGCAACCTCAGGATGGATGACACCAATCCGCAGAAAGAAGATCTGGAGTTTGTCAAGGCCATAAAGAAAGACATCGAGTGGCTGGGATTCAAGTGGGGGAATATATACTACGCCTCGGATTATTTCCAAAAACTTTGGGATTTGGCCGTGAAACTTATCAAAGAGGGGAAAGCCTATGTTGACGAGCAGACGGCGGAAGAGATCGCGCAACAAAAAGGGACTCCGACAACTCTGGGTCAGAACTCGCCTTACAGGGACAGGCCTGCAAGCGAGAGCCTTGAGCTGTTTGAAGAGATGAACTCGGGCAACGTACAACCGGGCAGGATGGTATTGAGAGCAAAAATAGACATGGCAAATTCCAATATGCATTTTCGCGACCCGATTTTGTACAGAGTTCTCAATGTTCCCCACTGGCGAACCGGTTCCAAATGGAACGCATACCCGATGTATGACTTTACCCATGGGCAGACCGACTATTGGGAGGGAGTTACCCATTCCCTGTGTACGCTTGAGTTCGTGAGCCACCGCCCACTATACAGTTTGTTTGTAGACTGGACCAAGAAGGCTGAGAGCGACGATTGTCCACTTGACGACAACAGACCGATCCAGATTGAGTTCAACAAACTGAACTTGACCCACATTCTCCTTTCAAAACGGAATTTGCTGGAGCTGGTCAGGAACGGAGTGGTTAACGGTTGGGACGATCCGCGTATGCCAACCATCTGCGGATATCGGCGTAGAGGCTATTCGCCCGAGGGAATTCTGTCCTTTATCAACAAAATCGGCTATACGAAATTTGACGCTCTCAATCAGATGTCCCTGTTTGAAAGTGCTGTCAGAGACGATTTGAACAAAAGGGCTCTTAGGGTCAGTGCCGTGACGGATCCCGTGAAACTGGTGCTGACAAATCTCCCGCAGGACACCGTTGAGGTATACAGTGTGGCAAACAACCCCGAAAATCCGGCTGACGGGACACATGAAATAGAGTTCTCCCGTGAGTTGTGGATTGAGAGAGACGATTTCATGGAAGACGCTCCGAAGAAGTTCTTCCGTCTGGGTCCCGGCAAGCAGGTGCGTCTGAAAAACTCGTATATAATACAGTGCCCGGAGGAAAATTACTGCAGGAAAGACGCCGACGGCAATGTGGTGGAAATATATGCGGAGATTATTCCCGAAACGAAAACCGGCCAGTTAAACTGCAATATGAAAATCAAAGGCAAAACGATACATTGGGTTTCATGCAGCCATTGTGTTGAATCGGAGGTGCGGAACTATGACCGTCTGTGGCTTGTGGAAAATCCGCGCGATGAAATTGCCGCTTATTCAAAGGAACACGGCAATGTCAGGGGCATTGAGGCCATGAGGCCATTTCTGAACCCCAATTCCCTTGAAACAAGGAGAGCCTTTGTCGAGAAATGGCTGTTGACACGCAAGCCGCTGGAATATCTGCAATTTCAGAGAATAGGGTATTATACCCTTGACAGTGAGTCAAGCGCAGACCATCTTGTCTTTAACATGACTGTAGGTCTGAAAGACAGCTGGTCAAGGAAGTGAGAGATCTTGTTGCTTAGTTGTTTTTATTGTCTTTTATATC
>CAVHBF010000094.1:0-7554 GCA_963634195.1 Bacteroides thetaiotaomicron
TTTTCCCTGCAAGTAATAAATATCACAAAAAGAATTAAATACAATCCATTCAACTAAGAAATTACATGAAAGAACTTTGGAACTTAGTCTATGCAATGCTTCCATTGCCAATTGACCTTTCGGGCATAAACGTTACTGGCATCTTTAACCTACTGGTGTTGGTAATTGGTATCAAGCTTTGGAAAAAAATTGAAAGGATCTATAAAGTTACCCATTCAAGACAATTACTTAACAGTGTACCCAACATCTTCACATCGTTGGGTATCCTTTTCACATTCGTTTCCATCTGCTTCTCGCTGTCCGATGTGTCTTCGGCAAATGTCGTTGATGAAGCTAGCAGGGTCGGCAAAACCGTAGGGGAATTGCACGACAATGGAGGTATTGATTTGCCCTCTATTGTCAAGAACCTCATCCCGGCCTTTACAACTTCTATTTGGGGTATTATCATGGCCATGTATACCAACTACAGATCACGCGTACTTTTCGCGAAAGAAGATGCGGAATATGAGGAGATGCATGCAAGTCCAGAGAAAAACATCGAGGCTATGGCATCACAATTGCAGGACATAAAGTCCTCATTCGGCAATAAGCTTAATGTGCTAGAGCGTATGTACAGCCATATGAAAGAGCAAGATGCTACCACAAAGCAATACAATGAACAACTCAATAGCAATATCAAGGAGCAGAGTTCAATCCTTGCGACGTTCATTAACGATTTTGTAGCCCGAATGGACGACATCTTTACTCGTATGCAGGGAGCTGTCGAGCAGCAGATTATGGCATTTGGTCAGACCCAATTCTCTCGAACCAATGACATCATGCAGCAGTTGGCGGATGAAATGTCCTCCATGTCTAAGTCGCTTGTTGAAAAGCAGAGTGAGTCTGTAAGTCAGTTAATGACCGACACAAATGCGCAGATAGCCGCAATAACCGACAGGCTCACCGCACTCACTAACAATATCGCAGACCAGAACTCTTCCGCACTGGAAGCTCTCAGCACCAAACAGAACGAGAAGTTGGATGCTATCATCAGCAGCTACAACAATCTGAGCCAGGACTCGCTGAGTAGTTTCAAGGAGATGGGCGAGGAGATGAAGAGACTCGGAACTGCTTTGGCAGACCAAAACAACAACGCCCTTACGGAACTCAACCAACAACAGACGGAAAAGCTCAATGCTATCATTGCGGGATATACAGAGCTGAACAAGTCTTCTTTGGAAAGCTATCAGCAGATGGCCGACCAAATGAAAGCGATGAACAGCAGTGCCGCAGAGGAAATCAGAACATCACTCAGAACATCCGTGTCGGATATAACAAGTTCAATATCCTTGCAGTGTACCAACTTGGGGGATGCTATTGCCAAGAATGTTGGGGCATTGGAACGTTCATACGCATTCATAGACAAGTATGTAGCCCAGTTGAAAGCAGACTATGAGCAGTCAACCTTGGCTTATACTGATGCCGTCCAAAATGCCCATGACCTGAATGCCTCATTTGAGGACACCATCAAGCAGGTTGACAATGGCCTCAAATCGGTTGTCACGACAAATGAAATGCTGGGCAAGATCATGAAGGCGATGAATGAGCGGCAGACCAACATAGAAGCACTCGTCCAAAAGATGAAGGAGGTAGGGGCTACCATTGAGACCCTACAGAAACTTGAGACAACACTTAACAAAATTGTGAACAGATGAGCAGGATGAAGTTTAGGGATGAAGGCGAAAGCCATAATTTCTGGCAGAACTATACAGACTTGATGTCGGGATTCCTCATCGTGTTCATCATAGCCAGCCTTGTCGCTTATAGCGAATATAAAGGTTGGGTGGATATGTTCACTGAGGCAGGTGTACAAAAGAGCAACATCAAGGACGTTGTGGTGACTGCCGAGCTATACAAAAAGATTAAAAGCTTTGAGGATGCGAAGAGCAATCTAAATAAGCGTTTCATCAAATACAACAGTAAATACAAGCGTTTTGAATGTTCGGTGCCAGTGCAGTTTCAGCCTAACTCTGATGTCATCCCTGGGAGATTCAAGAAAGACCTTGTGGCAGCAGGCGAGGAGTTGATACAGACACTGCAGGTATCTTCAAAAGACATGAAAAAACAGATTGGTTTTACTATTGTCATTGAAGGCCGTGCGGCTAAGCCTTGGAATATGCGTTCGCCGAATGTTGAGCAACAGAAATATGCGGAGGAACTCAGTTATCGTCGTTCAAGGAACTTGTTCCACCTGTGGCAAGCCAATGGGGTGATATCCAAGATGGAAGCGGAAAACTGCAACATCTTTATCACCGGTTCCGGCTATGGTGGCAGGTACCGCTACACTGGCAAGAAAGAGGACAAGAACAAAACGTTTATCATTCAAGTCACCCCTTATATCAAGAATTAGTTGGCATGAAAATACGAGATTTAAGAGAATACGTTAAGAGCATTTGCGGTTCTTTCGATATAGATAAGTTGGGAACGGACGGTGAGCCTTTCTTTGAAAAGGTTTCTGGTACTGGCCGTAAGGTTGACAAGGTTATCAACAGTGTTGCTGACTTTGCCAGTAACTCTGAGGAACAATTGTTCTATGAGTTTGTTCAAAACGCATACGATGCCAAGACAGACTCCCTGTTTTTCTTTGCCAACGAACAGTACTTGGTAGTCCTAAACAATGGTGTGCCGTTCTATACTGATGCCTATGTTCGCAAGAATAGTGGGGAACTGTTCAGTTTTCTGGCCAAGGGCGCTTCTGACAAGGGCGAAGAATCATTGGGCTATTACGGTCAAGGATCAAAATTGCTTTACACACTGATAACAGACATAAGCCTTGCCAACACAAGGGATCTGCTGCATAGCTCCATTCTCCTTGAGAAGAAGGGACCATACGTTATCAGTTGGAACGATGCTGTGCAACTGAACAACCTGCTTCTTGACCGAGAGGATTGGGAACCTGCTGACTTCGATGATGTAGAGGAAAATATCTTGATTTGTAAGATTGTCAATAGTTATTTTCCGGTCATCCCTGGAATCAGTCAGGATTATTTCTCTAATGAAGAATACCACGAGATGCTTTCCGCATTCAACAAGTTGGTGGATCCTCGCAGAAACCTAAACAGGCTAAAACAAGGGACTGCTATCATCATTCCCTTGGGCAAGGGGCAATACGACAAAATCACCCAAGAAAGCAATCTTGAAAAAGTCAAAACACGCCTTGGCGGATTCTCTTCCATCACAAGCGACAAGGCATACAATAAGGGCAAGCACATCAATCACATTTTCGTGTTTGGTGACGAGATTGCACAGCATGACGTAAAGTCCATTATTCTTGAGACAAAGATTGAGGGTGAAACGCTCAAATATCATTTTGCTTTCAATCCTGTCTTTGCCGGAGAAGGATATGTGAACTTGTTCAAAGGTCTCCCTATTCTCGAAGCGAAGTACAACCTTGGTTTTATCGTTGATTCCCAGTCGTTTGAACTTGACAATAGCCGTCAGCGTATCACGAACCAAAGCAAAACCAGTGCGCAGCTGAAACTGGCGTTCAACAGATTGCTTGAAGAAATCAATGCGCTGAAGAATACCGACAAAGATACGTTTGACTATATATACATGTCTCTTTTACGTACCGATATTCCCGAAGGCGAAGATTATGATTTCATTAGGGAACCGTTCGAGGAGATATTCCATCCATTCTTTAAGGGAAATGTGTTGACTGACAAAGGTAATTATGTGGAATTAGATAAGGTGCGTAGCGGCAAATATTCCCCCATCATACCTTTGGAATCTGTAGGTATATCCTCAAAGTCATGGGTAAACGAGGATGCAGCCAAATTTTACAAAGCACACGGTATCACCATAGAGAGATATGAGCTGAAGGATATACTTGGGGACTCCCAATCGGATATGCTTTCGGCATTTCTCAAGGGAATGGATGCAGATAGGTATGAAAAATTCACGAAATACCTATGCTCTGAAAATCTTGATATATTGGGATCATACAAGATATTCCGATCAAACAAGTGCAATGTATACTGTCTTGATGAACTGAAGGACGATGACATAAATGTTTATTTCTTCACAAAAGATTCGTCGGCTCTGCTGCCGCATTATCATTCCTTTCCGGAACTTGAACACGTCGAAACGACTATAAACGTCGACAACAGTACCCTGTGGAAACTCCTGCTTGACAAGGTGAGAACCCATGCCCATTCTTTCAATGTCTCTGACGCAGGGAAAGAATGCGCTTGCTCTATATTGAAAGAGTTCCTAAAGGCAAATCCGAATAGCGTATCAACAGTCAAGAATATTGAGCTGCTTTCGAACATGATGGGGCAACGAGTTCCGTTTAAGTACTTGCTAGCCTCACGGCCTGATGGCACAACGATTCTTGACAATTTCCTTTTGAAAGGATATCGCCCAGAAAGTCTTGAATCCTCATGGCTATGCACAAAGAAATTAGACATTTGGAATCTGCTTGTCGGCAAGTTTGAGGAAATCAAGAGAGACAACGGGTGGCGCACAAATGCCTTGTCGTATTTGAAAGACATCAAGCGACTTTACAACCAACTGGAAGACAAGAGGGGTATTGGCGAAATCACGTTGTATCTTTCAGCGGAGGGGGTGCCGACGAATACTGTTCAGCATTATCTTCGCGATGACCGCATTACAGAGGAAGAATATGCCTTAATTGTCAAGCATTTTAAGGACGTCAATTTTGTCCCTTACAAGTTCAAGGACGAATTGCGCACTTCGCCTTTTAAGACAACGGGATTGAGTCTCCATGAGATCATTTGCAATGGCGACAAGGTTGACTATAACCTGTTGAAACTGTTTTTCAAGATAGACAAATACTTGCTTGACAAGTTTTATATTAACGGACAGGGCGACCAGTTCGTATTGTCAAGTATTGGAAGTGGAAAGAACTATCTGGCTTCTGAGATAGACGGCGGCCAAGAGGTTGCCAAGATGCTGGGGAAGTACAATTATCATCAAATACCCAAGCAAGTCTGTGAGTTAATCAATGTAGACTTGTTGAAAAAATACAAGTTCACTGAAAATGCGGATCTCATATATACTGCCATGTCTGTATGTGAGCCTAAGTATCTGCTGTTCCCAATCATCAAGAGATGCAATGAGGAAGTAAAGGACAGATACTTTAATAGTACGCTGAGTGAACTAAACATCTATAGGCCGGTTATTTCAAATGACGTAATCTGGCAGATGATTCAGTATGCAGCGAACCATGATGACTATAAAGACAGTGTCTTTGATGCCCTGCGCTTCAATGACGAGGCACTTCCTGAGACAATCAAACCAAGCAGTATCCTGTGTCGAGGCAAAGAGTTTGACCTTTACGAACTCATCCCTGACTTTAAGGATGACAATGAAACAATAGACAAGTTCTTGGAAATGCTCCCTGATGGGAAATGGTTCAAGGACGAGTATTATAAGGACAAGCAAGAGGAGATCACCACAGAGAATGTCTATGACGAACTGCCAGAAGATGGCCTTTCGTTAGCTCAACTTGAGTTCTCTCTTGATTATTTATATGAAGATAATATAGAAACAACCTATCTGTTGAGTGCAGATGAGTCAATAAGCATAAAAGAAATTCTTACTCTGATTTCTGCTAATGATTATGCAGATGTTGATCAATATCTCTTTATAGAGGGCTTTGACAAAGAAAGGCAGGTGTGCGCTCCAGATGATGTTCTTTTGCAAGAGGAACGTATGCCGACAACCATTGTCAAGTGGCTTACCGAAGAGCCGAATTCAAAGGGAAAGATCACAGGGTATGTGGATGAGAACAATCCGAACATTAAGCTCCGTAGAGCCTTGCTAAACGGAGAACCGTTTAACGAGTCCATGGAGACCATCACCAATGATACCGAATTGTTTGTCCGTACACTCCAATGGATTGTGAAGAACATCACGAACGTGACATACCTTTCTGACAAATTCAAAACCATCAATCGCTTGATAGAGAGCATTCCTGAAGATGTTGATGAAGAGGACATCCCCATCCTCGTGTTTACGGGTAAATTGTCAGAATCTGACGGGATGCCATTGATGGGATTGTGTCTCTACACTGACTCGCTCCCATTTATCAATGTTGACAACAATGAATTTGTCAGCCATCTGAAGGATTCTTACAAGTTGAGAAACTTTGTAATGTGTAATCATGTGGGGTATTACCGTGTCACGGATTGGCTGGACAATCACGACATCAAAATACATAAGAGGACTTGGTCTGTCTTCAATAGCGCCGAGGCGAAAAGAGATTACACGGAATGGGACGACCCTGTATACCTAACTTGGAAAGATCAGGAGCATATCACGATCTACACGTCTGCTTCAGCAATCGGTACGAATTTCCAAATTCGCTGTAACAAAAAAGTGGTTTATTCTGAACAAATCAATGAGGAAGAATACGGATATGACAACCAACAAAAATTTGTTGTAGTCCATTATCCTAACAAGGATCAGAAAAAAGTACGTCCGCTACTGGCCGAGGCCTCCAAACATGCTGACTTTTTCAAGATTCCATATATTCTGTTGCAACAGATGTTCCTGGAACAATTGGAAGCATTGCAAGACATTGCGGAAAAAGAAGGCGTGGACATCCAAAGTGTGATAGAGAAGGCTGGACAACAGGGTAAAGGTGGTCACGAGATTGGTACAGCAGGAAAAGGAACCGGGAACGTTGCTATTGATGTTGATGATGACACACGGAATAAACTAGAGGAGAACATTGATTCCATCAAGGGCATTCTCGATGGCTACACCCAAGAGGAATTGCAGAAACTTGCAGATGATCCCGAAGAAGTGAAACGAAAGATGGAAGAGATTGAGGAAGAGGAGGACCCCGAATCCCAAGTCCGACAGACCATCGGCTATATTGGCGAGCTCATCTACCGCAACTATCTGCGAGATAAATTGAAAAAAGAAATCGAATTCTCGGCCGATGCGGGGGAAGGTGCATACGACTTTAAATATGACAATGTGTATGTCGATGTCAAAACCAACCTGTATAGCTTCCGAGACAAGACTGTGCCATTCTACATGCACATCTCTCAAAGCAAGTTCTTGCAGGAGCATCCCGAGTCGCAATATAGGATAGTGAGAATTTCACTCAAGGACCTTGCGCTGGAACAGGATTATCTCACGTTGAGAAGCCGGTATGGAGTGGATCAAAATCCACGTCAGAACGAGCGTCTGAAAAAGGACTGTGAGAAGATAGCCTCAAAATATTGGAGAAAAGCCCAGATTGACGAATTCAACGAGTTGTCGCCAGAATATTCCATCAAGTTGGAAATAAAGAATCGGAAACATGAATAAGATTACGCCAAACCAACTTTTGTATTATGCGTTGGATCTTACCCAAAAACGTTCGGTGAGTGACACCAATCGTTTTGCGGGCGTTTTGTCAGAAGCCCGGGTAGACCTCAATCCTCATCAGATTGAGGCTGCCCTTTTCGCCTTTCATTCACCGCTTTCAAAGGGGGCAATTCTGGCAGACGAGGTTGGCCTTGGTAAAACGATCGAAGCCGGCATTATCTTGTCACAATG
>CAVHBF010000095.1:0-1178 GCA_963634195.1 Bacteroides thetaiotaomicron
CATACAAAATACCTTTGCCTTTGTAAGGCTCCGGCTTGCGGAACGAGCGAATCTTGGCACAAACGAGTCCGAGGAGTTCCTTGTTGCAAGATTCCAGACAAATATAAGGGCGCTTGTTTCTCTCAGATTTGGTCACGATTGAGATCTCTTTCGGCAACTCCATGAAAATGGGATGAGTGTAACCAAGAGCAAACTCTATGACCTGGCCTTCGTTGGACACGCGATAGCCGACACCGACCAGTTCCATCTCGCGTTTGTAACCCTCTGACACTCCAACCACCATGTTGTTGACCAAAGCACGGTAGAGACCGTGGAACGCATGCTTCTGCTTCGGGCTGACGGAGCCGTTGGCTTCGTCCATTTCAAAGGTCATCTGGCCATTATCAATCTTAACTACAATAGAAGGATGCACAAATTGGCTTAACTCACCCTTCGGTCCTTTTACAGACACTACATTATCCTTGATGTCAACTGTTACACCTGCAGGAATGTTAATCGGCAATTTACCTATTCTTGACATGTGATTTCCTCCTTAAACGTTAATAAACATAACAGAGCACCTCGCCGCCGATCTTAAGCTGCGAAGCCTCCTTGTCCGTCATCACTCCCTTGGATGTGGAGATGATGGCAACTCCCAAACCGTTAATTACTCTCGGCATGCTCTTGTAGCCGGTATACTTGCGCAAACCCGGCGAAGAAACCCTCTGCAAGGATTTGATTGCATTGGTCTTGCCCGTTGCATCGTACTTCAGCGCGATTTTAATCATGCCCTGCTTGCCATCCTCAATAAACTTGAAGTTGAGGATGTAGCCTTTCTCAAAAAGGATTTTGGTAATGTCCTTCTTCAAATTTGACGCCGGCACCTCCACTACCCTGTGATTGGCGTGGATAGCGTTTCTGAGGCGTGTCAAATAATCTGCTATTGGATCTGTCATATGAAATAAATGTTTTAATTAATCGGGAGAACCCGACAATATTAAAAATAAGCTGTCTTGCTTTCAAAAATTACCAGCTTGCTTTCTTCACACCGGGAATGAGACCCGCTGAAGCCATCTCGCGGAACTGGATACGGGAGAGACCGAACTGGCGGAGATACCCCTTCGGGCGACCGGTAATCTTGCACCTGTTGTGCAGGCGAATGGGATTTGCGTTGCGCGGAATCTCCTGCAGCTTGCGGG
>CAVHBF010000095.1:1188-7227 GCA_963634195.1 Bacteroides thetaiotaomicron
ATCTCTTTAAGTGCTGCACGCTTGGCAGCATATTGAGCAACCATCTTCGCGCGCTTCACCTCACGCGCTTTCATTGATTCTTTTGCCATCGTAATTATTTTTTAGCATTCTTAAAAGGAAGGCCGAACTCTTTCAACAGCGCAAATCCCTCTTCGTCAGTGGCGGCTGTCGTAACGAAAGTTATATTCATACCTTGGATACGGTCTACTGCATCAATATTGATTTCGGGGAAAATAATCTGCTCCTCGATACCGAGGGTGTAATTCCCGCGACCGTCGAATTTTCCGCCAATACCCTTGAAGTCACGGATACGCGGCAAGGCAACCCTCACAAGTTTCTCCAGAAACTCATACATACGCTCACGGCGAAGTGTAACTCTGGCACCGATAGGCATCTTCTTGCGGAGCTTGAAGTTGGCAATATCCTTCTTCGAAACCGTAGCGACTGCCTTCTGACCGGTAATTGCCGTAAGTTCATTGATTGCCACATCAATGATTTTCTTGTCCTGAGTGGCGACTCCGAGTCCCTGATTGACAACAATCTTCTTCAACACAGGAATCTGCATCGGTGAACTGTAGCCAAACTGTTTCATCAATGCAGGAGCGATGCGCTCTGCATATTCTTTCTTTAATTGTGCTGTATTTGCCATTAGTTGATTTCCTCCCCTGATTTCTTTGCATAACGCACACGCTTGCCGTCTGCATTCATTCTACGACCAATACGGGTAGGTTTTCCCGTCTTGGGATCTACCACGTTCAAATTTGAAATATGGATAGGAGCCTCCTGCCTAACAATACCTCCCTGGGGATTCTTTGCGCTCGGTTTCTGGCTCTTTGACACCATATTGATACCCTCTACAATGGCGCGCTGCTTCTCTACCAGCACCTTGAGGACCTTGCCTTTGGCTCCTTTGTCCTCGCCGGCGTTAACATAGACCGTGTCGCCTCTCTTGATATGTAATTTACTCATTGTGATAATGCGGTTAAATTAAGTTAAAGTACTTCGGGAGCCAGAGACACGACTTTCATGTTAACAGCACGCAATTCACGGGCAACAGGACCAAAAATACGGCTGCCTCTCAGCTCGTTGGCATTATTCAGCAAAACACAAGCATTGTCATCAAAGCGGATATACGAGCCGTCAGCACGGCGGATTTCCTTCTTTGTCCGTACAATAAGTGCCTTGGAAACAGTACCTTTCTTGATGTCACTCGACGGGATAACGTTCTTGACGGTAACGACAATCACATCGCCAACAGAGGCGTAACGTCTTCTTGTTCCGCCCAGAACACGGATACAGAGACACTCGCGCGCACCACTGTTGTCTGCAATAGTTAATCTAGATTCTGTCTGTATCATAATTACTTGGCTCTTTCTACAATTTTAACAACTCTCCATCTCTTGGACTTGCTCAACGGACGGGTTTCCATGAGCAGCACGGTGTCACCGGGATTGCACTCATTGTTCTCGTCGTGTGCATGATATTTCTTTGTCTTCGAGACGAACTTACCATAAATCGGGTGCTTTTCCTTAAAGCGGGCGGCAACAACGACGGTCTTGTCCATCTTGTTGCTGACAACAACACCCTGACGTGTCTTTCTTAAATTTCTTTCTTCCATGGAATTCAAACTTTACTTGTTTAATTCTCTTTGACGGAGCTCTGTCTTGATACGAGCAATATTACGACGCATCGTCCTAATTTTGGCAGTATCAGCAACAGGAGATATGGAATGGGTCAAGAGCGTCTGGGCGTAGACTCCCTCTTCCGTTTCAAGTCTTTCCCGCAATTCCTTTGTAGGGATTTCTCTAATTTCTGCGTTTTTCATAGGGCTTTTTCTTCGTAATCACGTCTAACAATAAACTTCGTAACAATCGGAAGCTTCTGCGCTGCAAGGCGCAATGCCTCCTTGGCTATCTCATAGGAAACCCCTTCTACCTCAAACAATATACGTCCGGGCGTTACAGGAAACACGAAACCCACAGGGTCACCCTTACCTTTACCCATACGCACATCCGCAGGTTTCTTGGTTATCGGCTTGTCAGGAAAAATTCTGATCCAGACTTGACCCTGACGCTGCATATAGCGTGTCACCGCTACACGGGCAGCCTCAATCTGACGACTATTGATCCATTCGGTCTCAAGGCTCTTGATGCCGAAGCTGCCAAAAGCCAACTGATTACCTCTCTGGGCGTTGCCTTTGCTACGACCTTTTTGCGGTCTTCTGTATTTAGTTCTTTTAGGCTGTAACATAGTTCATCAAATTAACGGTTATTATTTCTTCTGCGGTGATTGTTCCTGTCGCCGCCTCTCCTGCCACCGAAGCCGGAACGGCCGCCCTTTTCGGACTGCTGCGTGAAATCAGGCGCCAAGTCTTTTTTGCCGTAGATTTCCCCCCGACAAATCCAAACCTTGATGCCAAGGAGACCAACCTTTGTCAAGGCTTCTGTCTGGCAATAATCAATGTCTGCGCGGAAAGTGTGCAGAGGGGTACGCCCCTCCTTGTACATTTCCTTGCGCGCCATTTCCGCACCGTTCAGACGTCCCGAAATCTGGATCTTGATGCCCTCGGCACCCATTCTCATCGCGTTGGATATGGCCATCTTGATTGCACGGCGATACGCCACCATGCCCTCTATTTGACGGGCGATGCTCTTGCCGACAATCTGAGCGTCAAGTTCAGGCTTCCTTACCTCAAAGATATTGATTTGAATATCCTTGTCGGTAATCTTCTTAAGTTCTTCCTTAAGCTTGTCGACTTCCTGACCGCCCTTGCCAATAATCACACCTGGGTGCGAAGAGCAAACAGTGATAGTTACAACTTTAAGGGTACGTTCAATGACAATCCTTGATACGCTTGCCTTGGCAAGGCGGACATCAAGATATTTGCGGATCTTGCTGTCCTCAAGAATAGAATCACCGAATCTCTTACCTCCGTACCAGTTGGAGTCCCAACCACGGATAATACCAAGACGGTTACTTATCGGATTAATTTTCTGTCCCATACTCAATCATTTTTTGAATCTACGTAGAGCGTAATGTGGTTTGAACGCTTGCGGATTCTGTATCCTCTTCCTTGAGGGGCGGGTCTCATGCGCTTGAGAGTTACACCTTCATCCACATAAGCTTTACTAACATACAGTTCGCCTTCTTCGGCTTTCCTGTCATTTTTCTGCTCCCAGTTAGAAATTGCAGAACGAAGCAGCTTCTCCAAAGGAACAGACGCCGCTTTCTGCGAGAATCTAAGTGTACCAAGAGCACGACCTACCTCCATACCGCGGATAAGATCTACCACATAGCGCATCTTGCGTGGAGAAGAGGGCACATTTTGCAGACTTGCAAAATACTGGGTCTTACGGGCCTCTTTTCTTTCATTGGCCGCATTCTTTTTTCTTGCTCCCATTATATTATTCTTTTGTTTTTCAAAGGTTACAACTCCTATTTCTTGTTGCCGGCATGGCCACCGAACTTACGGGTCGGAGCGAACTCGCCCAACTTATGGCCTACCATGTTTTCGGTAACATAAACAGGAATAAATTTATTACCGTTGTGGACTGCAATTGTATGACCAACGAAGTCTGGCGATATCATTGAAGCCCTGGCCCATGTCTTCACGACAGACTTCTTGCCACTCTCATTCATAGCGAGAACTTTCTTCTCCAGAGAAACTGCAATATATGGACCTTTTTTAAGTGAACGACTCATAATCTACCTGATTTACTTTTTATTACTTCTTTCAATGATATACTTGTTGGACTGCTTCTTTGGAGAGCGGGTCTTAAGACCCTTTGCGTACAAGCCGGTACGTGAGCGCGGATGACCACCACTCTGGCGTCCTTCACCACCACCCATCGGGTGATCGTGCGGGTTCATTACAACACCGCGGTTGTGTGGTCTGCGACCAAGCCAGCGAGAACGACCGGCCTTACCTGAACTCTCAAGTGCATGGTCAGAATTCCCCACACTGCCGATTGTTGCCTTACAAGCGCTCAGGATCTGGCGGATTTCACCAGAAGGAAGCTTGACTACGCAGTAACGTCCCTCACGAGAAGTCAACTGTGCAAAATTTCCTGCTGAACGTGCCAGCAAGGCCCCCTGGCCAGGACGCAACTCTATATTGTGGATCACCGTACCCACAGGAATGTTCTGCAGAGGCAAAGAGTTACCCACTTCCGGAGCGGCATCCGCACCTGACATCACCACAGTCCCTACGGTCAAGCCATTCGGGGCTATGATATAACGTTTTTCGCCATCGGCATAAAACAGCAACGCAATGCGAGCCGAACGGTTCGGATCGTATTCGATTGTTTTTACTGTTGCCGGAACACCATCTTTTTCTCTCTTGAAATCGATGAAACGGAACTTTCTCTTGTGCCCGCCGCCCAAATAGCGCATTGAACGGTGTCCGGCATTGTTACGACCACCCGTGGAGCGTTTGCCGTATACAAGAGACTTTTCTGGTACTGACGCAGTAATTTCCTCAAATGTACCAATAATCTTATGTCTCTGGCCCGGTGTTGTAGGCCTAAATTTCCGTACTGCCATTTTTGTTAGATATTACTATAGAAATCAATTGTTTCACCTTCGCCCAACTCTACCAATGCCTTTTTGTAGGCGTTTGTGCGGCCTTTGATAAGTCCCGAACGGGTATAGCGCGACTTGTTCTTGCCTGCGTAGTTCATCGTGCGAACTGATATAACATTCACATTGTAGCGGGCCTCGACCTCTGCCTTTATCTGCAGCTTGTTGGCCTTGGGGCGCACAATAAAGCCGAACACGTTGTTCTGCTTTTCCGTAATGGCGGTCATCTTCTCAGTGACCAGCGGTTTTATTATATAATATGCCATATCTTAAATCTGCTTACTTGTTAAGGACACCCTCAATATCTTTAAGCGCACTCTCCGTAACGACAAGCACGCCGGCATCAAGGATTCCGTAGGTGTTCAACTGGCTTGCCGTGGTGACACCGGCTTTCTTGAGATTGCGGGCTGACAAAAACATATTCCTATCTATGCCGCTCAGAGCTACAAGCACTTTCTTGTCGGCAATTTTCAGATTCTCCACAAAGGTTATGAAGTCTTTTGTCTTCGGTGCTTCAAATTTGAAATCCTCAACCACGACAAGCGCGGACTCCTTGACCTTGTAGGAAAGGGCCGACTTGCGCGCAAGCTGCTTTATCTTTTTGTTCAGCTTGAAGCCGTAATCTCTGGGCTTAGGACCGAACACACGGGCTCCACCTACCAATACCGGCGAGTTGATATCACCGCGGCGGGCACCGCCACCGCCTTTCTGGCGACCGAGCTTGCGGGTGGAACCGCTCATTTCACTTCTTTCCTTCGTCTTGGCTGTACCCTGACGTTGCGCGGCAAGATACTGCTTCACGTCCAGATATATCGCATGGTCGTTAGGCTCAATTGCAAAAATCGAATCGAGGAGAGTTACCTTCTTGCCGGTATCTTGACCATTTCTGTTTAATACGCTAACTTCCATTATCCTTTAATTAAAACGATTGAACCTTTACACCCGGCCACAGACCCCTTGATGACAAGAAGGTTCTTCTCCGGGATAACTTTCAAAACACGGAGGTTCTGTGTAGTAACTCGTTCGTTACCCATCTGACCACCCATGCGCATTCCCTTGAACACCTTTGCCGGATAAGAGCAGGCACCTATAGAACCCGGCTTGCGGGCACGGTCATCCTGACCGTGGGTTGCCTGACCTACACCGCCAAAACCATGGCGTTTCATTACACCCTGGAAACCGTGTCCTTTCGAAGTTCCCACAACATCAACAAACTTGGTGTCTGCAAAAATTTCTACAGTGACAGTGTCTCCTAAATTCAGGTCTTGATCAAAACCCTTGAACTCGGCCAAGTGTCTCTTGGGGGTAGTACCAGCTTTGTCAAAATGTCCCTTCAACGCCTTTGTGGTGTTCTTTTCCTTTGCTTCCTGGAAGCCAAGCTGAACAGCCTCATAGCCATCTGTTTCAACATTTTTAATCTGAGTAACTACGCAAGGACCACATTCAATAACAGTGCATGGA
>CAVHBF010000096.1:0-7176 GCA_963634195.1 Bacteroides thetaiotaomicron
GTTGGTTAGAGCACCTGACTGTTAATCAGGGGGTCGTTGGTTCAAGCCCATCCTGAAGCGCAAAATCCGGGAGCGGATTGTGTGCGGAAGTACACGAAGAGACATATCAGAAACAATGCTTCAGTAGCTCAGTTGGTTAGAGCACCTGACTGTTAATCAGGGGGTCGTTGGTTCAAGCCCATCCTGAAGCGCAAAAAGCCCGCGCGAAATTGTTTCGCGGGGGCTTTTTCGTATCCGCTCCATTGCAGAGACGTGACAACGAGAAATCCAAACCAATGCGGCTGTACCTCAATCCTCAATGAGATTGTGTCCCGTCATTTCCTTGGGTTGTTCCAGTCCCATGATATGCAGAACGCTCGGTGCCACGTCGGCAAGAATGCCGTTCTGCACCTTGGCATTCCTGTTTTCGCTGACATAGATGAAAGGCACGGGATTAAGCGAGTGTGCCGTATTCGGAGTCCCGTCATCATTGACGGCGTGGTCTGCATTGCCGTGATCTGCTATGATAATCGTTTCGTAACCCGTCTCGTTGGCGGCCGTAACCACGTCCTTCACGCAGTTGTCCACGGCGGTGACGGCTTTTTCTATTGCCTCATAGACACCGGTGTGTCCTACCATGTCGCCATTGGCGAAGTTCACCACAATGAAATCATACTCGTCTTTTCTGATTGCCTCAACGAGCTTGTCCTTCACCTCGTATGCCGACATCTCGGGCTTGAGGTCATATGTAGCCACCTTGGGAGACGCGACGAGAATGCGGTCTTCTCCCTCGTAGGGTGTCTCACGGCCGCCGTTGAAGAAAAACGTCACATGGGCATATTTTTCGGTCTCTGCGGTATGGAGCTGCTTCAACCCCTTGGAACTGACGTACTCGCCGAGGGTGTTCTCCACGTTTTCCTTGGGAAACAGAATGCCTACGCCCTTGAAGTTTGCATCATAAGGGGTCATGCAGTAGTATTTGAGGTTGGGGACGGTATGCATGCCTTCTTCCGGCATGTCCTGTTGCGTAAGCACTACGGTAAGTTCCTTCGCGCGGTCGTTGCGGTAGTTTATGAACACCACGGCATCGCCCTCCTTTATGCGCCCGTCAACATTGGCGTTCACCAGCGGTTCCATGAACTCGTCGGTATCCTTGTGGTCTTCGGTGTCAGAGTCATAGCAATACTGCACGCCCTCCACCATATTGTCCACCTCCTTGCCTTTCCCGTTGACAAGCTGGTCATAGGCGACCTTGATGCGGTTCCAGCGTTTGTCACGGTCCATGGCATAGAACCGCCCTATGATGGAGGCTATGGCAGCCCCGTTTTCCTCGCACACGCCGGTAAGCTTCTCTACGAAGCCCTTGCCGGAACGCGGATCGGTGTCGCGCCCGTCCATGAAACAGTGTACGAATGTTCTCCCGTCAAGACCGTATTCATGGGCGATTTCCACGAGTTTGAACAAGTGGTCAAGCGAAGAGTGTACGCCGCCCGTTGAGGTAAGTCCCATAAGATGGAGATTCTTTCCGTTTTCCTTGGCGTAGGTGTAGGCTTCGTTCACCCTGTCCTTGATGGAGCCATCCGCACACGCACGGTTAATTTTCACGAGATCCTGATAGACTATACGTCCGGCACCTATATTGAGATGCCCCACCTCTGAATTGCCCATCTGCCCGTCAGGCAGACCCACATATTCCCCACTGGCCTGCAATTCCGAGTGGGCGTAGGTCCTGTTAAGGTAATCCATATAAGGGGTCGGGGTAGAATAGATAACGTTGCCCTTGTCCCTTTTACCGATTCCCCATCCGTCGAGAATCATGAGAAGTGCTTTCTTTGCCATCGTAATTATGTTTTTGTATCTGTTGAATCTGTTTTGGAGTGCCCTTAGATGCCCTGCACAACCTCTATGTCGGTTTTTGCGCCCGTGACCGAGACGAGGGTAACCTTGCCAGTGCGCTCGACGCCCGTGGTGTTGGACACCAGACTGACAGGGGTCTCAAACGATACCCCTTTGTCTGTGCCTTCAAAGATGTCGCCCGACACCGTTATCCAGGTGTCCGCGGTCGTTATCCGCGTTCTGTCATACACGGTAAACGCCACCTTGGCAGAAGCGGCACCGCCCTTCAGTCTAATTACGAACAACGGAGTGTTCACGGCCTGACTCTTGGCAGGCTCCGTTACGTTGATATGTCCCAACTGCTTGACTACCAGCCCCACTTTCTTGTTGTTCGCCTCCACGTTGATACTTGTCACACGGTCTTCGCCCGTGGTGTTGGCATCCAGCACTATACGTTCTTTCTTGCTCAAGGCCTGACCGTATACATAGGCGAACTTGTAGCCTACAGTAGGCAGTGCCGTCTGCCTGAACTTGATCCAGTCGCAGTTGGTGTTGGCACTCCAGCTGTCCGTGGACACTACTTCCACGGAATCGCTGGTCTGGTCGGCATAGTAGCCGATCGGATTGGAATCAGAAGAAACGGCCCTTATGTTCAGCGTGTGCATATCGGGGTCGTCTTTGCTGCAACCCGCAAGAAAAACGGATGCGCACAGCGTCAAAGCCAGAAACAACGGAAGCTTTTTCATAGTCACCTGTTTTTGTTTTGTTTCTGCAAAGTTACTAATTTATTTTTGCCCTCTACAGGCGACACCGGGTTAAAAACGTTCTCAACGGGACAACACTAACGGAAATGCCGATATGTCAAGGTTTTTCAACGCCCGGAAGGCTCTGTTTTCGCCATGTCGCAGTCCACGTTGCGCACAAGGGAAAGAAGTTCTGTTTTCCGTGCAGAGAACCGGTTCGCCTATACATACCCGTTTTATTTTTATTTATACAGAACCGTATTGCTCTGACCGTCCCGGCAAAAAAGAAAAACGCATGAAACACTTGGGCATTGACAAAGAAAATCATAATTTTGCAGCTGCGGAACGTTTCTCTGAGATTTTCCGCACGCCCTTTCCCCAAAGGGACGCTCGAATGGTGGAATCGGTAGACACGAGGGACTTAAAATCCCTTGCCCCGGAAGGGGCGTGCGGGTTCAAGTCCCGCTTCGAGTACTGCACATGTGTGTTTCTATCTCAACAAATGAATGTTGAGCCTGGCGCACTCCCGGCGCATCTGCTCGGGCCAGATGGAACACTGTATCTCGCCTATATGGGCCTTCTTGAGATACAGCATGCACAAGCGCGACTGCCCTATGCCGCCACCGATGCTGAGCGGCAGCGTTCCGTCGAGAAGCCGGCGATGAAAATACAGTTCTTTACGGTTCTCCTTGCCGCTCGCCTTCAGCTGCCGCAGGAGCGACTCCTTGTCCACACGTATGCCCATCGACGAAATCTCCACGGCACGCCCGAGCACGTCGCTCCATATCATGATGTCGCCGTTGAGACCGGGCAGCCCGAGGCTTGAAACGGTTGAATAGTCATCGTAATCCGGAGCGCGCCCGTCGTGCGGCTTCCCGTCGCCCAACTCGCAGCCGATGCCTATGATGAACACCGCACCCTTCTCGCGGGTAATGGCATTCTCGCGCTCCTTGGGTGTCATGTCGGGATATCTGCGGCGCAATTCCTCGGAGTGTATGAAGAAAATCTCCGGCGGCAACGACGGTCTGATCTGCGGATATGTCTCACACACGAGGAACTCCGTACGCAGCAATGCCGCATAGATATCGTTTACCGTCAACTCCAGAAACTCCACGTTGCGCTGGTCTGCCGTGATGACCCGTTCCCAGTCCCACTGGTCCACATAGAGGGAGTGGAGATTGTCAAGCTCTTCGTCTGCGCGTATGGCGTTCATGTCGGTATATATGCCGTAGCCCGGTTGGATTTTGTATTCCGCCAGCGTGAGGCGTTTCCATTTTGCAAGAGAATGTACGACCTCCGCCACCTGATCGCCCAGATCCTTGATGGGAAAATTGACCGCGCGCTCCGTGCCGTTGAGATCATCGTTGATGCCCATGCCGCGGAGCACGAACAACGGGCCGGTGACACGCTGCAGCTTGAGGCCTGTAGCCAGATTCTGCTGGAAGAAATCCTTTATCTTCTTTATGCCCTGCTCCGTCTGCCGGGAGTCCAGCAATGGCTTGTAGGGTGGTATGTCATACACTTTACTCATGGCTCTTTTTTTGTTAACCGCTACAAAATTACACATTATTTTTGTATGCCAATACATTTTGCAAGCATCTGTTGCGAAATCATGCAACTTTGTCAACAAAACGGCATCCCGCTCTCTTGGACGCGGAATGCCGTGCAGTATAAAAGCCGGGCAAGCCCTCCCCTATTCCTGTTTCTGCTTGTCGGCTTTTTTCTTGGACATGGAATTGAACTTGTAGCACACGTGCAGCAGGGCAAAGCGCGGCACCGAGTTGTACCACCGTTCGGTGCGTCCCTGGGCATTGACCACATTCTCCACATTGCTGATTTGGTTGAGCAGGTCATGGGCCTCTATTCTCAGCACGAGAGCTTTTGACTTGAGGAACGCGCGGGATATGTTCATGTTCCATATGACGCGGTTGTCGTTCATCGACGGTTCGCTGTAGCCGCGCCGTGAGTAGACAACCAATTTGGTGTCATACTCAATGCCGGCCACGAGCGGTCCGGTCGACCCTATGCCATAGTTGAAGTCCACGGCGTTGAGCCTGTTGAAGTTGTCGCGGCTACTGTTCTGCATACGCCACGTGGCACCGCCCGTGGCCTCCACCCTGAATTTCTTGTAGGAGTACGACAGGATGAGGTTTTCATGCACAGTCCAGTTGTGCACGGTGCTGCGCAGGGGCGTGGGCACTCCGCCGGTTGTCTCGGTGATATAGTCCACGTTGTGGTTATAGCCGGCATCAAGGTTCTCGCGCAACACAAGACGGTCTTTCTTGTCAATGGCACGGGAGAAGTTGCCACCGGCCGAAACGTTCCAGTTGCCGTTGATGTTGCGGGGCCGGTAGGTCGTGATGCCTGTGGAGCGGTCGTAGGTGGTGGTGGAGGCCACGGCGTTGCCGGTCTGGCTCCACGCCACGTTGGCACCGTAATTCTGCATATGTTTGGACTTGGTGCGCCAAAGGCTGAAGTTCGCGGTGTTGACACAGGTGTTCTTCAAGTTGGCGTTGCCCCGCGAGATGAACAGGGGGTCTGTGTCGTCCACAAGGTCAAGCAGGTAGCCCATTGACGGTACCGAGACCGTGCGGTTGTAATACACGCGGTAGTTCACCACATCGCCCGTGGTCTTGTCGTTTGACCATTTCTGGAGAGTCAGACCCGGCGAAAGAGCCGTGAGATTGACCGTCTTGCGCTGCCCGTTGCGGGTGCGGGTATCCGTTATCCCGTGCTCTTCCATGCGCAGGGGCAATTCCAGACTAAGACTCCAGTCTTTGGGCAGGGTCAGCCTGAACTCAAGACTGGGGATGTGTACGGAAGACGTGACGGTGCGGCTGTACGAGTTGCGCAAGTCGCGGGCAAGGTTCAGCGAGTCGCGCATGGAAGGCAGTGTGCCCATCGGATGGCGGTCAAAGTCGCCCCACCCGGGCAACGAATCCAACCGGTAGCGGTCAGGGTTGTTCTTGTTGCTGGTGTACCTGTACGTGTAGGAGAACTCCGTAGTGGCTTTTTTGCCCAGCTGCAGACCATAGCCGACAGCCGCTTCAACGGTAAGTGCCTTCGACGGGTTAAGCCCGAACACATTCTGGAAGTCCTTTTTCTGCGATTGGCGGTTGTCAAGCTTGTAGTGCTGGAAGTTTTCCGTGCGGTTGTCCGAATAGTCCACCAAATAGCGCACATTCATGTCGTTGCCGTATATGGGCGAGCGGAAAAAAGAAGCCGCCGCGGATTTGAGTGCCGTTGCCCTGGTCAACGACTGTGTGGCATTGAGCACGGTGTTGAGCCTCATGCGCTCCAGACGCTGGCTACCCATGGGCATGAAGAGACTGTCAAGCGATGCCAGACGATAGGAGTCGCGTGGGTCGCCGCTGAAAGTCGCGCTGTTGGAATCAGTGATGCCGCGAGTGCGCGAATAGGAACCGCCCAAAGGGAAAAATGACAAAAAGAACTTGTCGAGATCCGGTCTCTCGATGGTCACCCCCCAATCCACCCTGTCGCTGCTGTTGCGGGTGGTGCTACGCATACGGCTGTAGGTGTCGCCCGAGTTGAGATAGGTTGTCGACGATGTCTCTGTCCTGTTGTTCTCCGACCGGTGGCTTCCGTCAAGTCTGACGTTGCCTTTCAGCCCGTCTTTGTCGTACATGAGCCGTAGACCTCCCTGCTTGCTGTAGCACACCCCGTTACCAAATACGCCGCCATCCCAAAAGTCGCCGCTGCCGTTGGGCGTAACGGCCTGGTTGGTGTTGTTCAGGTTGGCATAGGCCATGAACTTCCACACGCTGCTGAAATATATCAAGGCCAGACGCGTGGAAAACCTGTCGGAGGTTCCGTAGGCGAGGTCGGAGTTGGCTATCCAACCCTTCTGATACTGTTTCTTGAGCCTCACGTCAATTACCAATTTCTTCATTTCCTCGCGTTTGATGGAGTCCCTCACCACGGAGGCTCCGTTGCCATCCTTGCGGTACACTTTGACTTTCTTCACCGTATAGGCGGGCAAGTTGTCAAGTGCCAGCTTCGGGTCGCCGTCAAAGAAATCCTTGCCGTCCACCAACAGGCTTTCCACTTTCTTGCCGTTGTGGTATATCTCGCCGCTGTTCCTTATTCCCATGCCCGGCATTTCAGCCAGAAGCTTGTCGAGCATAGACCCTTCAGCCACATTGAATGCATCGGCATCATACTCCACCGTGTCGCCCTTGACAACCATCTTGATGCGGGTGGCAGTCACGACGGCCTCGCCCAACACATGCTCCTTTGGTTTCTTGCGCACCTTGTAGTCTTTTTCCCACATGGTGGTGTATTTGTGGTACTGGCGGTCGGGAATGCGGAGCTCCTGCACCTCGGACACATAGCCGTCAATGTCAAACCGGATCTTGTAATTTCCGCCGCAAGGCAGCTTGAAACGGTAGCCGCCGGGGACGGAATAACTGTATGTGGCGAATTTCTCCTCCTTCCGCCCGAAAATGGTGTCAGTGACCACGATGGAGTCGCGCTCGTTGAACACGGTGAGCATTCCCCTCTCCAGTTGCTCACCGGTGAACAAATCCGTCACCCCACCCCACACGCTTATAGAATCCTTGCGCACCGCCTGCCCGGCACGGACGGTCATCAGGGAAAC
>CAVHBF010000097.1:0-5611 GCA_963634195.1 Bacteroides thetaiotaomicron
GTTTCGCCCGGAGCGGATATCCGTTCCGGGCGAAAGGCATCCGTAAGACCAACACTTTTCGCCGTTATCTCAAGCTTTTTTTCTTTCCGCACGGGCTTTTTCTCCGACAGTCTTTCTGCCCCTCCCAATCCGGGGTTTTGCAATGCTTTTCCCCGCAGGTCTCCGGCTCCTCTGTTTCTGCAAAGGAAAACGACCCTGCCGCCGGCTGTCTCCCTGCGGTTGCAGGAACTGTGCGGCTTAAAACCGTTTAGGGGAATCAAAGAGAAAAAGTCTTCAGTATCGCTTTGGCACGAATGTTGTATATTCAAGATAAATAAGGTGGGTGACTGCCAAAAAGCAATTGTAATTTTGCCAGTGGAGAAACTATGAAAAAAATATACTCTGACGAGTTCAAGAACGTGTTGCTGCACAGTCGCAGTGAAGCCATGAAAAACGGCGACAAGCTTATTCGTGCGGATCACTTTGTTTTGGGTATTCTTCATGAACCGGACAACGATGCGTTTGAGATTATCAGCCAAAAAACGGATGCCCTTGAGACACTCAGGATGAGGATGAGGGAACATCTGAAGACATACAGCGAGGTTCATATTCCCTTTGATGTGCCCAACGGTGCAATCAACCTTGATGCGGATGCGGGTATGGCCCTGCAGAACAGCATGACGGAGTCAAGCCTTATGCATATGGACAAGGTCATGTCCAGCCACTTGCTGCTGGCACTTCTGAGGGACAAGGAAAGTTTTGTTGCCAAGACCTTGGCGGAATTCGGCATAACCTACGGTTATCTGCGCGAACACCTTTACAGCAGATACCACATTGAAGACGAGGAAACGGACGAGCTTTGTGTCAACAATGACGACAATGCCTGTGACCGTGACACGGACGTTGATGCCGATGAAAAAGGAGGAGTCTCCGGCAACAGCCCGGGAAAGCCAAAGCGTGCGCTTGAGTTGCTGAAAAGGTTCGGCGTGGACTTGACTCTTGGTGCCATGCAGGGAAAGCTTGATCCTGTTGTTGGCAGGGAACTTGAAATAGAGCGCCTGGCGCAGGTGCTTAGCCGCCGCAAGAAAAACAACCCCATTCTCATAGGGGAAGCGGGTGTCGGAAAAACGGCCATTGTCGAGGGGCTGGCCCAACGCATAGTTTCCGGGAAAGTGCCTTTCACATTGTCGGACAAGCGTATAATAAGCCTGAATATGGCCGGTGTTGTGGCCGGCACCAAATACCGCGGGCAGTTTGAGGAGCGTCTTGAAGGAATCATGAGGGAACTTGGTGAGCACCCGGAGGTGATACTCTTCATCGATGAAATCCACACCATCATAGGTGCGGGTTCCACACAAGGCGCGATGGATGCAGCCAACATGCTGAAGCCCGCATTGTCCCGCGGCACTCTGCAGTGCATCGGTGCTACCACCATTGACGAGTACCGCAAGAGCATAGAGAAAGACGGCGCGTTGGAGCGCAGGTTCCAGAAGATTATGGTAAACCCTGCCACCGTGGACGAGACAGTGACCATACTGCGCAACATAAAGGACAGGTATGAGGCACACCACAACGTAAAGTATACGGATAAAGCCATTGAAGCCTGCGTAAGACTGACAGAGCGGTATATCTCAGACCGCAAGTTGCCGGACAAGGCCATAGATGCCCTTGACGAGGCTGGTTCGCGCAAACATATCATGGATACGGAAATGCCCGAAGACCTGCAGAAGATAGACAGGGAGATCGGTATAGCCACAGAACAGAAGACCCGCGCCGTCAACGAAAAACGTTATGGAGAAGCATCGGAATACCGCGACCGTATTGCTGTATTGAAAGAAACATTCACGAAGAAAAAAGCTGAATGGCTTTTGGATTTGAGGAAGAACCCGCTTGCCGTCAGTGAGAAAGACGTGGAGCAGGTGGTATCAATAATGAGCGGAGTGCCTGTACACAAAATGGCACAGTCCGAAAATGCAAGACTCAAGAAACTGAGGAAGAGTCTGCAGCACACTATAATAGCACAGGACAAGGCCATAGAGAAACTGGTGAAGGCAATAACGCGCAACCGTATCGGTCTTCGCGAGCCCAACAAGCCAATAGGCACGTTTATGTTTCTGGGACCGACGGGTGTCGGCAAAACGTTTCTTGCCAAGAAGCTGGCCGAGTATATGTTCGGTTCGGACGATGCGCTTATACGCATTGACATGAGCGAGTATATGGAGAAGTTCTCCGCCAGCAGACTTGTCGGAGCACCTCCCGGATATGTCGGGTATGAGGATGGCGGACAGCTGACGGAGAAAGTCAGAAGACGTCCTTATTCCATCGTGTTGCTTGACGAAATTGAAAAAGCCAACAAGGACGTGTTCAACATCCTGCTCCAGGTGATGGACGAAGGCAGGCTGACCGACAGCAACGGCGTGACTGTTGATTTCAGGAACACGATAATAATTCTGACATCAAACTGCGGTTCGCGTGAGCTGCAGGATTTCGGTAACGGCGTGGGTTTCAGCATGAGGACGGAAGCCGAGCAGAAACAGTATGCCGACAACATCATAATGAAATCCCTGAACAGGCAGTTTGCGCCCGAATTCATAAACCGCATTGACGACATCATACTGTTTGACAGTCTCAGCCGCAGTGCAATAGGTCAGATTGTTGACAACGAACTGGCCAAACTTAACCTGCGGATGACAGCTCTCGGATTCAGTCTGGAAATAGACAAAAAAGCGAAACAATTCCTTGTGGACAAGTCATATGACCGCAAGTACGGCGCGCGCCCTCTCAAAAGAGCCATGCAAACTTATGTTGAAGACGGAATAAGCGACTACATCCTTGACGGAAGGTCAAAGGCCAACACGTCGGGCGTCATACGCATCACAAAAAAAATGAAGCAAGAGGAATTGTGTTTTGAGTGACAGGTTGTCCCGTTAATTATGTAACTTTGCCCTATGAAACTGCTGTCTGCGCGCCAAATGAAGGAACTTGACAATTATACTGTCAGGGCACTCGGGATCACTTCTGCCGAATTGATGGAGAGGGCATCAAAGGCGGTGGTTGGCGAAATTGTATCATTGCTGCCTTCCCCCGATACCAAGGTAGTCGTCTTTGCCGGTTCGGGAAACAACGGCGGCGACGGTTTGGCGATAGCCCGTCTGCTTGGTCAGGACGGATATAATGTCGAGGTGTTTCTGTTCAACACCAGGGGAAGTCTTAGTGACGACTGCCAAAGTAACAGGGACAGGCTGGAAATGGCGGAAAATGTTGTGATGCATGAAATTACGTCCCAGTTCGATTTGCCGTGTCTGAACACGGGGGACTGGATTGTCGATGCATTGTTCGGAACAGGGCTGTCGCACCCCCTTGAAGGCGGATTCAAGCAGTTGGTTGACTTTATCAACGGCAGCGGCAACAAGGTCATTTCCGTTGATTTGCCGTCCGGATTGCCGGGATCGGTGGAGCACGGCGAATCGGAGGTGAATGAAACTACGGCCGTGAGGGCGGACTATACGTTCACTTTCCATTGTCTGAAGCCAACGATGCTGCTTGCCGACAACCAGCGGTTTCTCGGTCGTGTAAAGGTTCTGGATATCGGGCTTGACGACAGGAATATGGAATACGGCAGTCTGCAGTTCGGTGTCACGGGGTATCAGGAAGCCGCGAGACTGTTGAAGCCGCGGGGCGCGTTTGCCAACAAAGGCACGTTCGGTCATGGCTTGCTTGTTGCAGGGTCGCCGGGAATGGCAGGCGCGTCAATACTGTCAGGCAGGGCTGCCTGCCGGAGCGGTATTGGCAAGCTCAGCGTGTTTACAGCGGAAGAAAACCTTGTGGCATTGCAGACAGCTTTGCCCGAGGCTGTCGTTGTTGCCATGCCGTCCGGCACACAGACAACCGGAATTGCAGACGAGATGACCGGTCTGTTTGAGCGGCAGAAATATTCAGCTGTAGCTGTAGGTCCGGGACTGGGTCAAGACGCCAGAGCCGAAGCAATCTTGCTTGCTCTGACGGAACGTGACGGAGTCAGGCTGATTGTAGACGCTGACGGTCTTAACATTTTGGCAAAACACCGCAACTGGGCCAGTCTCCTGCCAAAGGAAACCGTCCTGACTCCACATCCAAAGGAATGGGAGAGACTCTTGGACAGGAAAACCAATGATACCGCCCAACTGCGTTATGCGATGGACTATTGCGAGAAATACGGCATATATATTGTGCTGAAAGGGCACTATACGGCAGTCTGTACTCCGAACGGCCGTGTATTTTTCAATACGAGCGGCAACAGCGGTATGGCAACGGCGGGAAGCGGAGATGTCCTTACGGGCATATTGCTTTCGTTGCTGAGCCAAGGATACAGTCCGGAAGAAGCGTGCCGCCTCGGGGTCTGGCTGCACGGAACCGCAGGCGACAGTGCGCGGAACCGACTGACGGAATATTCAATGGTTGCTTCAGACATAATAGAAAACATGGGCGAAGCGTTCAAAACGACATTAAATTAAAACACATATGAGAAACGGTATTGTAATCGGAATTTGCACCGCCTTTCTGACGGTTGCAGCCAAGGCCCAGACAGCGGTGTACAAATACAATCCGGGTGTCACGGCCAACGGGGTTGTCTATTATTTGCCGAAAACTGTTCTGAAGTTTGCCATTACGGCAACACGCACAACACAAATTCCGGGCGATTTCCATAATTACGCCAAGAGATTTCTGAGGTTGGACAGTGTGGTCACTTCTTCTTCCACGCAATGGAGGATTGACGATGTCAGAATGGCTGCGGTTTCCGCACCGGACACGAGCAAAGCTCATGTCGTACTGCTGAAAAAAGGCACGTCAGCCCCGTTGTGCTCACTTTCCGGTGACGGCGTTTTGCTGTCAATCAACGCACAGGCGAAGAAATATGAAGAGCCGTCTCTTGAAATGCCTGACAAGCACACCACCACAAGAACCAACAGCCGCGATTATCTTGGTGAAGAAATCCTGTCGGCAGGCAGCGAGTTGAAGATGGCAGAACTGACCGCTGCGGAAATCTATGGCATAAGGGAAAGCCGTAGCGAACTGACAAAGGGCGAGGCGGACTATATGCCCGCGGACGGAGAACAGCTCAAACTCATGCTTGCCAAACTTGACGAACAGGAGAACGCTCTGATGCAGCTTTTCAAGGGGTATACGGAGACCGAAACCAAAACGTGGACAGTGTATTTCACGCCAGAAGACGGAGAGGGGCGTGAGGTCATTGCCCGGTTTTCAGACCGTCAGGGCCTTGTAGAAAAGGACAACCTTGCCGGAGACCCCATATATGTGGACGTGAAGAACCAAAAGACCGTATTGCAAGGACGCACGGAGATTCCCGACAAAAAAATGACAAACAGGGTTGTTTATTACAACGTCCCCTCGCAAGCGACCGTGGAACTGTCTTTCCGTCATGCCGGTTTGTTCAGGCAAACATTGCCAATAGCGCAGTTCGGACACGAGGAGTTCCTTTCGGAAGACCTGTTCAACAAAAGGGCTTCCTGTCAGATATGGTTCAATCCACTTACCGGCAATATTGAAAAGGTGGAAGACACCAGCCTGCCCAAGTGACAGTTGTGGCTGCAGAAGGCATTTGAAGCCCCAGCCCGGTTGAGCAGTGTCTGCA
>CAVHBF010000097.1:5722-7109 GCA_963634195.1 Bacteroides thetaiotaomicron
GACGACTGGTGGCCGGTTCTCCGCAGAGTTCCATGTGTCCCGGACTGACAGGACGGACTGTTGCAGCAGGACGGAATCTTAGAAAAACCATAAAAAACATTGAAAAGCGATGATGTCCAGATTGATAATGTTGTTGTATTTTGTGTCTGTTGTGCCGCTCGTGCTCTGCGGAGCGGAGTGGAAAGAACTCAAGTTGCTGAAATCATATGTGAAGACATCAGACATTGGCAAAGGGCGCGAGCTCGTAGGCAAATGCCTCAAGGACACGCTTATAAACCAGGAGCCGCGGTTCTATTCTCTGGCTACGGCTCTTGAGGTGAAAGCCAATGATGCAGAAAACATGAAACTGTATCTTCATCAGAAATATGACACCACGGGATTCTTCAATTCGGTGTGCAACATCTTTGAATACACGCTCAAGGAAGAGGAGACACTGAGGGCATCAAGCCCTAAACAAGCCTTGAAAAAGCAAAGGAAAAACCGGACGTTTTTGAAGCGGTACTATCCCAACCTGTTCAGCGGGGGCGTGTTTTTTGTCAAGAACAGGCAATGGTCATCGGCCGACAGGCTGTTGTCCACATATATAAATATGGCACAATCGGATTATTTTGGGAATGACAACAGCGTTGCCAATGCCCGCCTTCCGAGAGCTGCGTTTTGGAATATGGTTTCTTGCTATGAGGGCAAGAATTTTGAGGGGGTGTTCAAGTACCAAAGTCTTGCCGAAGCGGACAGCGCGAATTTTGACTATGCCCTGCAATACGAGTCCAGGGCGTACGAGGAATTGCGGGACACAGCCAGCTATGTAAAGTCACTCAAACGCGGGCTGAACACTTCGGGGACTCCTGATTATTTTTTTTCCCGGCTTGCCGATTTCCTCAATGACACCCACAATTTTCAGGACGCACGTTTGCTCAACGACAGTCTTCTGGCCCTTTATCCTGACAACAAGCTGTACCTTCTTGCCCAGACGGCAGTGTTGTTTAACCTGAAACTTTACGACAACTGCCTTGAAATGGCGGGCCGCCTGCAGGCTGTAGCCCCAGACAACGTGCAGGTATGTTACTATATGGGGCTTTGCTGGTACAACAAGGGGGTAAGCTATGAAAGCACTCTGTCTCCAAATCCGACCTCTACGGAATACAAAAGACGAATGGAAGAAGTCAGGCAGATGTACAGGAAAGCGATGCCCTATATGGAAAGGTACAAGGAAGCCGCACCTGGCGAGGCAGAGAAATGGCAGACTCCATTATACAAGATTTATTTCAGCTTGAACATGGTGGACAAACTCAAGGAAATAGAAAAATAGTTTATGCCATACGTCTGTCAATTGAAATATAATACTTAAATTTGCACCCGGTAATGCGGCAGTGGCTCAGTTGGTAGA
>CAVHBF010000098.1:0-1812 GCA_963634195.1 Bacteroides thetaiotaomicron
GTATGCCCCCAGGAGAAACAGTGCGAATCAAAGTGCATTCACCTGAAGACCGGCGGCAAGGCTGTTGCCATAGGCTACCTTGAGCGTTTTGCAGCCGACAACGCCGACAAGGCCGGGCTCACGACAAGCAAAGCCGCTCCCAACGGCAAGAAAGTCGCCGTTGTGGGCAGCGGACCCGCCGGGCTGTCTTTTGCCGGCGACATGATCAGGAGGGGATTTGGAGTGACTGTGTTTGAAGCCCTGCACGAAATAGGCGGAGTGCTGAAGTACGGCATTCCGGAATACCGTCTGCCCAACAGCATTGTGGAAGACGAGATCCGGGCTCTGGAACAGCAGGGAGTGGACTTCCGCAAGGACTGCGTGATAGGCAAGACCGTTACCGTAGAAGAACTGAAAGCCGAGGGCTACAAAGGCATTTTCATCGCATCAGGCGCGGGGCTGCCCAATTTCATGAACATACCGGGTGAGAATCTTATAAACGTGCTTTCAAGCAATGAATATCTGACGCGCGTAAACCTGATGGACGCGAGCAGTGCCAGCACCGACACGCCTGTCCCGTTCGGGAAGAGAGTGGCTGTCATAGGCGGAGGAAATACCGCCATGGACTCTGTGCGCACCGCCCTGCGCCTTGGCGCGGAAAAAGCAATGATTGTTTACCGCCGTTCAGAAGCGGAAATGCCTGCCCGCGCCGAGGAGGTGAGACATGCAAAGGAAGAGGGAGTGGAGTTCCTCAATTTGCACAACCCGATTGAATACCGCGGTGACGAGCAGGGCAAAGTAAAGGAAATCGTGCTTCAGAAAATGGAATTGGGAGAACCCGACGCAAGCGGACGCCGCAGTCCGATAGCCATTCCCGGTGCCACGGAAACAATAAGCGTAGACCTTGTTGTCGTTGCAGTGGGCGTTTCGCCGAACCCAATCGTTCCGCGCAGCATAAACGGGCTTGAACTTGGACGCAAAAACACCATTGCCGTGAATGACGACATGGAATCTTCCATTCCGATGATTTTCGCGGGCGGCGACATTGTGAGAGGCGGCGCCACAGTAATCCTTGCCATGGGTGACGGCAAGAAGGCGGCTGCGGCCATGGCGGAAAAACTGAAATGACGTTTTGTCCGGGACTCCAAGTCCATTATGTGTAACCAACGCCAAAAAGACCGAACATGAAACATTTTGCGAGATTTTCGCTTCTTGCCATGGCATTGGCCGTTGTCTGCGGTACGGCTTTTGCACAGACAAGAAGAAAAAGTTCAGCCAAAGTCCGGAATATCGCTGATTTCAAGCCGCATACCGAAACGGCAGACTCTCTGATTTGTGAGTACCGATTTGACGAGGCCGCCCGTTTGCTGGAGTCGGACATAGCTGTATCCAAGGAGCTGGGGCTACCCTGCAAAGACCTGCAAAGGCTGCTTGACAGGGCCGTCATCGGAAACAACATGCTTGAGGCCGTTGAAAGGGTTGCAATAGTGGACAGCTTCGTGGTGGACGGCGACAAGGTTCTTGACGCCATTGCCATTGACGCCAATTGCGGCCGTTTGCTGACAGCACAGCAGACGAAACAACTTGCAGACATCAGACAGACCCCTATAGGTCCGGGATTCATCAACGGCTTTTGTGATCGTGTGGTTTTTTGCCAGTCAGGCAGAGGCGGTGTCGTTTCGCTGTTTGGAAGTGACAAATTCAGCGACAAATGGAGCACACCAAAGCCGCTTGAAGGCTTGGTTGACAGTTCCGCAGTCAGGGGTTATCCTTTTCTCCTGCCAGACGGCACGACGCTGTATTTCGCTTCAAGGGATTCCGCATCCTTAGGGG
>CAVHBF010000098.1:1822-7023 GCA_963634195.1 Bacteroides thetaiotaomicron
GTATGACAGCGAGACGAAATCATACCTCAAACCGCAGAACATGGGAATGCCGTTCAATTCCCCCTTCAATGACTATCTTATGGTCTACGACGAGGTAAACAAACTGGGATGGTTTGTCTCTGACCGCTACCAGCCGGAAGGAAAAGTTTGCGTGTATGTGTTTATACCGAACCAAATCCGCCAGACCTGCACCGGCATGGACTCCCACACCTTGCTCCAGCTCGCGTCCCTGCGCAACATACACCTCACCCAAAAAGGCAAGGAGAAATCTGTCGCGGAAGCAAAGGCGCAGCTAAAAACCGTCTCGGGCAAAAGCACAACAACCAATGCCCAGAAGACTTTTTCTTTTGACGTGGCCTACGGGACACGCTACAACGACATAAACCAATTCAAGAGCAAGCAAGCACGCAAACTGGCCCAGGAATGGCAGCAGCTTAACGAGCAATACGACAAGCTGGTCCTGTTGCTCAATGAAAACAGGAAAAGATACGAAAATTCTCCGTCGCAGGCGGAGCGCAAAGCGATTGCCACGATAATACTGCGACAAGAGAAAGAGGCGGAAGCGTTGTTTCTGAAAATCCGCGAACAGGCCAATCTGACAAGAAAGGCGGAGGCGCAGAAATAGCATCGTGCCGCTTTTAGGAATTCACTTACAAAAAACGATGGCATCATGTATTATTCCCCGTCTGAACTCATAATCAACAACGACAATTCCATTTTTCACCTGCATCTGACCCCAGGCCAGATTGCCAGCAAAATCATTCTGGTAGGAGACCCGGACAGAGTCAACCTTGTCGCAAAGCATTTTGACGAGACCGAATGTGATGTCCAGAACCGCGAATTCCACACGGTTACAGGGTCATTCCATGGCAAACGCATCTCTGTCGTCTCTACAGGCATAGGGTGTGACAATATTGACATTGTCCTCAACGAACTTGACGCCTTGGCAAATATTGACTTCGCCACACGCACAGAAAAACCAGAGCTTGTTTCCCTTGAAATTGTCCGCATCGGCACTTGTGGGGGTCTGCAACCGACAACGCCTATCGGGACTTTTGTCTCGTCCGTCAAAAGTATCGGGTTTGACGGTCTTCTCAATTATTATGGGGGGCGGGATTCCGTTTGCGACATTGATATGGAAAAGGAATTTGTCAGACACATGCAGTGGCCGGCCAAGAAAGGGGCACCCTATGTAGCGGTTGCCGATCCGGAACTGACTGACCGCATCGCTTCTTCCGACATGGTTAGGGGCATCACCGTTTCGTGTGGAGGCTTTTTCGGACCGCAAGGACGGAGACTCCGCATTCCTTTGGCAGACCCCGAACAAAACGAAAAGATAGAACGGTTCTGCCACGACGGGATGCAGATATTGAATTTTGAAATGGAGAGCAGCGCAGTGGCGGGTCTGGCCGGACTGCTGGGCCACAAGGCCACAACGTGCTGCATGGTCGTGGCGAACCGCCGGAATCTGGAAGCCGACACGAACTACAAGAACACTATTGACACCCTAATAACAAAAGTATTGTCAAGGATTTGAAAACGACTGGCAACACAACCACCATATGCGCCATTGCGACAGCTCCGGGCAGTGCAATCGGCATAGTCAGGGTTTCCGGTCCGGAATCTGTTTCTGCCGTTGACTCCGTGTTCAAGGGAAGAAACAGTCTGGAGGAAGCACAGCCCTACTCTGTCAGCTATGGTGTCATAAGGGACGGAGAACAGATTATTGACCAGGTCCTTGTGACAGTGTTCAGGGCTCCCGCCTCTTACACCGGCGAGGATTCCGTCGAGATTTCGTGCCACGGCTCAAGTTTCATACTTGAAAGTGTCGTTGACCTGCTCGTGAAACACGGTTGCGAGCCGGCTGCCCCCGGTGAGTATACCATGCGCGCTTTCGTCAACGGCAAGATGGACCTCTGCCAGGCCGAGGCTGTGGCTGATGTCATAGCGGCCAACAGCAAAGCCGCCCACCGGATAGCCTTTTCCCAAATGAGGGGAACGGTAAGCAACAGACTGGCAACCCTGCGGGAGCAATTACTGCAGCTGTCGTCGCTGCTGGAGCTGGAGCTTGACTTCTCGGAAGAGGACGTGGAATTTGCCGACAGGCTGCAACTCAAGCGTCTGGCTATTGACATAAGAGACGAGATAGCCAGACTCCAGTCTTCTTTTGATGCCGGGAACGCAATAAAAAACGGAGTGCCCGTAGCAATAGCAGGAGCGCCCAATGTGGGGAAATCAACACTGCTCAACGCGCTGCTACACGATGAGAGAGCCATTGTGTCAGACATCCAGGGAACTACCCGCGACCTCATAGAAGATACAGTGACAATTCAGGGTGTCCTGTTTCGTTTCATTGACACGGCGGGCTTGCGGAAAACGGAAGACACGATAGAGAAACTGGGCATAGAACGTTCTCTCCAAGCCGTTTCGCGGGCACGTATCATATTGCTTATGACAGAACCGGGTGTGCCCTGGCCGGATATTGAATGCAGGGCCAACCAGACCGTCATACGGATAGTCAACAAAAGTGAAAACTTCCGGGCCATTGACGGAACGGGGCTAAAATGGCTGGAGCAAGAACTTCTGAAATCAGTTCCAGCAATTGACGACAGCACCGTGCTGCTTACAAACCTGCGCCACAAGCAGGCCCTTGAGTCGGCACTTTGTTCCATTTGCCAAGCCATTGACGCTTTAGACCAGAAACTTCCCGGCGACTTGGTATCTGAAGATCTGCGACAATGCCTCTACCGTTTATCGGAAATCCTTGGGCAGGTAACGTCTTCCGAAATACTGCAAACTATTTTCGGGAAATTCTGCATCGGAAAGTAAATGCCTTTTCTCTGCCAATACAAGAGTGACATCCTAATGGCATATCAGTAGCGCAGCAGCAACATAAATGCCTCATAATTCAGGATTTCAGAAGCAAACATAATAAATCGGCATTTGTGCCGTTATTATGCCAAGAAGGTGCTATCTTTGTGTTACCTTTTTGTTACTCCTATTTTTCGGGTAACGAAAGTAACAAAACAGAATTGTTCAACGCAGTACATCTATGGCGAAAGAAAAGAAAATCAAAGAGCCGATAAGGGTAAGACAGAAGCCTTTGCAGAACGGCAATATCAGTCTCTATCTTGACATATACAGAGACGGCAAGCGGACATACGAGTTTCTGAAACTATATCTCATTCCTGAGCGGACGAAAGAGGATAAGGAAAAGAACCGTCAGACCATGCAGCTCGCCAATTCTATCAAGTCAAAGAGGATTGTCGAGATGCAGAATGGCGAATACGGGTTCAAATCTGAATTTGCGAATGATACCCTTTTCTACCCTTACTATCGCTCGATGTGCCAAAAGAGGCTCGGAGCTGAGAGCAAGGGAAATTGGGGCAACTGGTTCTCGTGCCTGCATCATCTTCTCATCTATGACAAAAACGAGAAGCTGACATTTGCGGACATCACTCCTGAATGGGTGCAGGGATTTCACGACTATCTCGACAATGAAGCCGTCGCATGGTCGCATGATTATCGGAAACGGGTTAAAGACAGGCCGCTCGCCCGTAATTCCAAATTAAGTTACTTCAACAAGCTCAGGGCGTGCCTCAATCAAGCTTTCGAGGATAGGATTATTCCTATCAACCCAGCCCGTTATGTCGAGAATTTCAAGGCAGAGGAAGGAACGAGGATGTATCTCACCATCGACGAGGTGAAAATGCTCGCCCAGACGGAGTGCGAATACCCCCGTGTCAAAGACGCTTTCCTGTTCTCTTGTCTGACAGGACTGCGCAGGAGTGATATTCTAAAACTCACTTGGGGAGATGTTCATCAACAAGGAGAGTTCACCCGAATTATATTCAAGCAGAAAAAGACACATGGGCAGGAGTATCTTGACATAACGCCGCAGGCATCAGAACTGATGGGCGAGAGAGGCAATTCCAAAGAGTATGTCTTTCTGGATATTTATTCTCCCACTTGCACGAACAAAGCCATTCAGGAATGGGTACTGCGTGCAGGGATAGACAAGAAAATTACATTTCATTGCGGACGGCATACATTCGCCACGATGATGCTTGACCTCGGGACGGACATATACACTGTGAGCAAGCTGCTTGGTCATCGTGAGCTTTCCACCACTCAGATATACGCAAAGGTGATGGATAAAAACAAGCAGAAAGCGGTTGCCAACATCCCGAATATCCTGCACAAGGAAGACGGGAAATGACCATTTTCGTGAGGTCACGAAAATGATAGAGGGCAGTTGTTGGAATGTACCAATAGCTGCCCTCTCATCTTATCCGAACATCTCTCCTTGCCCTGTCATAAGCCAATAGGATGAGACTCTACACTTCTCAATGAGCGGCACAAGCCACCCCACCTCAAAGAAGCCCCGATTGAGGTCTTTGCGCTGTGTATAGAAATGCGCCTTGTCAATACCGTTCTCTCGGCAATAGTCAATGACTTTGAACATTTTCCTTTCACGGCATTTCTCGAAAGCCTGAAAGAACCGTTCCATTATGGCGATAGTGTTCTCGCTATATACTCGTCTTCTGCTCATCTACAACTTCACTTTTTAGCCACAGAGATACCTCATAGAGATATTCAAGCTCGGCGGTCGGCTGATTATTCACTTTGCAGCGGTCAATCTCCTTGCCAATCTGCAATACCAGTTCACTCGCTTTCTCGGGCAGTAAATCTTTCTTCTTGATTACAGATTTCATCAGGTCAATCAAGAAGAAAGAAAGTTGCTTTGTGTTATTCTCCATACTTATTCTTTAATTTAGACAGTCGCTCAGAATATTTCAATTTCTCAGTATTCGATAAATCATGCTCTAAGAATTTAGAACAATAAAGAATTTCATCTTTGTAGTTCTTTGTCTTATGAAATAAGACTATAATCCTTTTGTACGAATGAGCATATTCGTAAAACATATTTGTATCCTCGCCTACCTCGATGGATTTCTTATAGCACTCAATCGCTTTGCTTATATCTATTTTCTCTAATTTCATTCCATCAAGGCGATATTGCGAAATTATATTGCGCAATTCTTCCTTTTTCAAATCAGCTTGTCTCTTTTCTTCAATCAGCTCAAAGGTGTTATTCGGGATTTCCACCTCTATGTATCTATCCGTATCATTTATAATCGCATTCAGTAGCATACTATTGTAGCGTTTCAATAAGTCCTCTTGGAGATAAAATATTGAGT
>CAVHBF010000099.1:0-7019 GCA_963634195.1 Bacteroides thetaiotaomicron
GAAGCCGGCCGTCATGACAGGCGACGGCAATACCACTGCCGGACATCAGGAAGCAGGTTTCGGCGACCCGTGTATCGTGGGCGATAGCGAGAGCCCGCGCATGATTATCACTTCCTGTTCCGGCACACCCGGATTCTTCGGAGGCACACGTGACCACCATCAGGGATGGGCACGTTGGTACAGCGATGACAATGGCGCGACATGGAGCAGCCCTGAATACATCGACGAAGAGTTCATATACTCCAAGTTTGACAACAGTGTTTACGGTCCTATCCGCGGATGGTTTGTGGGCAGCGGCAAGATATGCCAGAGTACCAAGACCAAAGTGGGCAAGTACTACCGTCTGTATTGTGTGGGCAGCAGTTGCCGTCAGGGTAGCAACGAGACCGCCAACTGGGCTCTTTATTCCGATGATTTCGGCGAGACGTGGGAGTTCCTCGGCGGTTGCGACTACAGTCCTGTGCCGGGTGGCGACGAACCGAAGGCCGAAGAGCTGCCCGATGGCAGCATCCTTCTCTCAAGCCGCTGCACTGGAGGACGCAATTTCAACATCTTTACCTTTACCGACACCAAGACGGCCAAGGGCTCATGGGGTCAAGTGGCTTTCTCGGGCAGCGGCAACAACGGTGTCACAGCCGTTTCCAATGCTTGCAACGGCGAGGTAATGCTCGTGCCGGTAACCCGCAAGGAAGACAACAAAAAGATGTTCCTGCTCCTGCAGAGTGTGCCGTTTGGCAGCGGGCGCACCAATGTGGGTATCTACTACAAGGAACTGGAGTCTCTCTCCGATTACCGTACTCCGGCGGCAATCGCCAAAGACTGGGACGGTCGTCACCAGAGTTCTTATATCAGCAGTGCCTACAGCACCATGACATGGCAGAAGAACAACACCATAGGCTTCGTTTACGAAGAAGATACCTATGGTACTTCGGGCGGCGGTTACACCATTGTCTACAAGAACTACTCTATAGAGCAGATAACGGATTCTGCCTACACCTACTGCCCAACTGTAGACGGTGACAGCCTCACCGCTCTTGGGGTAAAGGAGATTGTGGATGCCGTAACCTCAAGCGAGAATGTAGGTACAATAGTAGGGCAGTATTCCCAGGATGCCATAGATGTCATAAACAAGGCCTATCAGGAATATGTCGCCGAAGTCTCGCGGCAGAACTACGAGGTACTGAATGGCGCAATATCTTCGGCCCCGCGTGTCGGAGTTACCGGCGAACGCTATTACACCATACGCAATTACGGGCGCGGCACGCAGAACTATTTGCTCAGCGCGAACTCCGGTACGGTACTTGGCGTGAGCACCAATTCTTCTGCCGACAATGCCCTCTGGTATTTCGAGCAATCGGCTGACGATGCTGACACGTACTATCTGGTCAACAAGGCTTTCAGCGATAAAATGGTCGGTCCAACGCTTGGCGTTGAAGTCCGCTCGGTTATGGCTGACTCAAAGGAAAATGCCGGTGTCTTTCGCATCGCAAGCACTACGCAGGGACTCAGTAGCATCAGGTGTGTAAACCCTACCAACACCAGCTATGCCTATATGCACCTTGCAGGCGACCTTAACCGTATCGTGCCGTGGCTTGCAAACTCGCCTGCTGCCAATGCCGCATCATTTTGGTATATTGAACCCACCGACATAATTACCGACGTGAAGTCCGTAACCGACGGGCTTGACAGCCTGATTCCCGTACCGGGAGTTTGCTACGACCTCAACGGACGTGCCGTAGACTTGCCGCAGAAAGGGCAGATATATATTCGCCGCGGCAAGAAATTCGTGAACAAGTAGTCGCGTACAGCGTATCCGCTACCATAATGAAGGCCGGAACCACATTCGCATGGTTTCGGCCTTCTTTTGTTTGTGCGTTTCCTATTTCCGGTTTTCCGCCTTTTTGTCATTCGTCCGCAACGGATAGCGGTGTGCCGGCTTTTGAAGCGTAGAAGACAAAAATCTCCGTAGGTTCATCGCTGCGGTTCTCTCCGTGGTGTACCGTTCCTACGGTCTCTACCACGGTTTCTCCCTGACGCACGGTTTTTTCTTTCCCGTCCGACTCGCGCACAATGGTCAACTGGCCTTTGCTGACCACTCCGTAAGACATTATGTCGTGGTGGTGCTTCGGCAGAGCACTGTGAGGCGGCAACGTCACTTTGATTGCTCGCAGCTCGGGTTTGCCCTCCGGGTAATCGGGCAACTCTGCTCCGTCCCAGCTTTGTGAGGTTTTGAGCACTTCCACGCTCTCTGCTTTTGCCGTTTCTTTGGAATTACCCCTGTTCGAGCATGAAGTCATGTACAGTCCTGCCGTTGCGGCGATGACAGCAACGGCAATAGTCTTGCAGTAGTTTGGTTTGGTATTCATTTTTGTTTTTTGGTTTGATTCTGTTTGGGCGTTGTCGCTTGACGGAGGCATTGTTTACGCCCGCCAATTCATCTGCAAAAGTAATAAAAAACGTGGGTGTTGGTGCTGTGGTATTGCAAAAGAAACAGTTATGGCAGTGGAAAATCTGCACGGCACAGGACTGTTCAGCGTTTTTTTGTGTGTATCTGGGATACGTTTATGGTAAATTTGTCTAAATTTGTAGACAAAACTTTACAGTAATATTATGAAGACCAAGACTCTTGCTTTTTCTGTGCTTTTGGCGTTCTGTACAGTGCTTGGCGTGCGTGCCGACATCTTGCAGCCGTCGGTCACTCTGCCTGCCGACGGCAAGCCGGAACATCTCTACACTATGGTCAACGGCAACAAATGGTATCTCAATGCCAACACCTCGCCCACGCAGACCGAAGACAACTACGCCCTCTTCGCGTTCTATGCCGTGGAGGGTACGGCGGATGCCTATTATATCTACAACTACACGGCCGGCAAGTGGCTTAATTATGCCAAGGCGGAATCCTACTCAAACGGAGTGGCTTTCGTCACGCTCGGGACTTCGCGTGTGGATGGCGTCTATTGGGCATATTCCTCTACTGCCAGCGGCGATGCACAGTTCCAGCCGTACAACACTACCGGCGTTGCGGCAAAATACATGAATTTCTACGGAGGGACTTCCAGCTATTCCCTTGACGGTACCACTACTGTGGGGCTGTGGCAAAACAACGGCAACCAGGACGCAGGCAGCCGTTGGACTCTGTCGGAGGTTGACATGACGGAATATGCCTATACAGTGACATGTGCCCCGGATGTTGCTGTCACGGTCAACGGCAAGTCTTATCAGGATGGAGATGTTGTTCGCTCTCTTGGCCATATCAACCAGAGTCTCGTCAGTGCCACTGTTCCCGATGGTAAGTTTCCCGTTGTCCATGTGGACTCTGACGATATGCTCATTATTGTTCAGGTTTTGGACAAGCCGGAACAGCCTCTCGTGTCGGATTACACAATTCCCGGTCTGTACCCCATGCAGCAGGATGAGGTGGGGCAAGCCGGCATCTCTGCAGCCGACGGGGTGTATACCTTGCACAACAATGTGTTGGCGGCCAGTTTCATAAGGACTGATAACCGTCTCTATTTTGCCGGCAGCGAGGTCATGAACCTCAAGGCCGGCACAGAACCGTTCTTTGTCAGCTTCGGCAATGGAGACCAGATAGCTGCCAGCCAGATGGAGTTGGCAAGCTTGGACTGTGTCCGGCTGGAGGGTGATGCCGATGCTGTCGGCGGTGCCGAACACTACAACGGTTATGCTCTCGTGGCAAACTACCGCTACACCTATGGCGGTGGCACGGTCAATATAGAGTGGCGTGCCGTACTCCGCGACGGCTCGCACTACCTGCGCACGGAGATGCAGCTTACGGGCGAAGGCGACGTTGACATGTACAACGTGATACCCATGATTTACAACGTGGATACCAAAGCGGCCGGTAGCGTACCTGCGGTTGTCGGCAACACTCGTGGTGCAGTTCTCATGAGCGACAGAATTTTTGCAGGTCTGGAAAACCCCGTAGGATACAATACGGTAGGGGAGGTTATGGGCAGCGAAGACAAGTATGACCTTACGTCAACTCTGCCGCAGGTTGCTTTTGCGGCTTCCGGCTGGACACAGACACCGCAGGACGAAGTGCCCGGCAGGGTCACGGAAGTTTCCAAATACGGATATCCTAATATTTACGAATACAGAGTGGCTGACGTGACGCTCAAGGCCAACCAGAAACTGCAGACGACCATTGCCTACACCGGCGGCAACCACCGTCTTAATTTTGCCGGTGTGGATTTGCTTGACACCAACGGCGATGTTGTGGCAAGCGACTACCACAGCGGATATTCCGGCAACGCCTCGTCCGGCAACGAGTTCTCCTTTATCGTACCGGATGACGGGACTTATACCGTGCGGTGCATGGTGGAAAACGGCACAGAAACCATCGACGCGTCCGGCATCATAACCTGCAAGGTGTTCACTCCCAAGGATGGCGTTGTCATAGACTCCGATGTCGTGACCATACAGGGACGCTGGAGCCGCAACACCACGCTGGCCGACGGCGAGACATGGAAGATCAGTGCCGTTGTGGGTCTGGTTGCCCAGGACGGGCAGCAGGCCAATCCCGTGCTTTCCAAAACACAGAAGCGTCGTTCATTCCTTGCCTACAGCGAGCGCGAGCGTGCTGTGCCGTGGCATTGCAATCCCGTCTACATCAGCTGGTACGAGCTTAACATCAACCGTAACAACTCGTCAGATCCCACCAAGAATATGAACGCCTCGCAGGTTGAAAATGTCCTGCGCCATTGGAAGAGCAGTTTCTACGACCGGTTTGGCTTGGCTCCCAACAGTTTCGTCATCGATGACGGGTGGGACAACTACGGCACGTGGACATTCCATGACGGATTCCCTGATGAAATGCGCGGCATTTCGGCTCTGGCCGGGGAGATGGGAGCCGGTGTAGGGGCATGGCTCGGTCCGGTGGGCGGCTATGGCACCAGCGGCAACTACCGCCGTGCTTACTGGACAGCCAAGGGGCAGAGTATGGTGCTGTCCAATCCCGACTACTACAAGGTGTTCCTTGATGCCGCCGAAAATCTGACACAGAATCAGGGCAACTTCAATTTCTTCAAGTTCGACGGTATCTCCGCACAGTTCAGTGCCACCGGTCCTGACAGCGGCGACTCGGGCAATGAAAACGCCGAGGGCATCATACGCCTTGAACGTTACGTGCGCGAAAACCTCCGCCGCGACATCTTCTTCAACACCACAGTGGGCACATGGGCTTCGCCTTTCTGGTATCATTATACCGACGCTACCTGGCGTCAGGAAAACGACTACGGCACTCTGGGCGACAACACCTCCGACCGCGAACGGTGGATAACCTACCGCGACAAGCTTGTCTACCAGAACTATGTCGCCAATTCGCCTGTCTGTCCCATTAATACCCTGATGACCCACGGCTTTATCCTCAGCCGTTTCGGCAGCGTGAGCAAAGACATGAGTTATCAGTCGTGTCTGCGTGAGATGAGGTGCGCCTTTGCCTGTGGCAGCGGCATGGTGGAACTCTACAACGACTATCTCCTTATGGATACCATCAACGGTGGTCAGCTGTGGGCGGATCTCGCGGACTGCATACGCTGGCAACGCAACAACGCCGATGTCCTTATGGATATCCACTGGGTGGGTGGCAGTCCGTGGGACGGCTCCAAGGCCAACATCTACGGATGGGCTGCGTGGAACGGCTCCCGTTCCGTTTTCACGTTGCGCAACGGAGCCAACGGCAGCCAGTCCATAACTCTGACCCTGCGCGAAGCTCTGGAGATCCCGGCCAACATCACGGGGTCTGTTGTCTTGCACAAGTCGTTTGCTGACCAACCTGCACTCAACGGGCTTGCTGAGGGTGAAGCCATAGATATCGACACTCCGCTGACACTCACGCTGCCAGGCAGCAGTGTATATGTCTTCGAGGGTCTTGATGCCAGTCTTCCGCAAGTCAAGGTGGAGACCGTGGAGTTCACCAGAATACCGTCGGAAGTATATGTGGGCGGCAATGTGGCGGTGGTAGCCAGTGTAACTCCGTCCGATGCCACCTGCAGGAATCTGGAGTGGGTGTCTTCTGATTCCTCCGTGGCCACAGTCTGTGGCGGTTTTGTCAAACCGCTCGGAGAAGGTTCTGTCACTATCACCGCAAAGGCCCTTGACGGTTCAGACGCAAAGTGCAGCATTGTTCTCACAGTGGCTTCCAAACCCGTAGACCCATATGCCGTCAATTTTGACAAGGATGCTTCCGCACAGGTGACATACCGCAAGCTCAACGCCGTCACGCTCACTGCCGGCGGCACTGACAATACCGTCACGCTCGCGTCTGACAAACCTTACCAGATGCTCACCGACGGCTTCACTGCGAAAACGGGTGACAAACTCACCGTGTCGCTAAACTGGACCGGCACATGGATGCATGGCTATGTCTATTGCGACTATGACCAGAATTGCCAGTATGATGTGACCTCGTCTGGCGACAGGGAACTGGTGAGCTATACCTACTACAACGGTACCGATTCAGAAGGCAAGACCCGTGTCAGCAGCTGTGGGGTAGGTAATCTTCCCTCGTTTACCGCTCCGCAGGAAGAGGGAGTCTATATGTTGCGTGTCAAGGTTGATTGGGACAACGTTGACCCGGGGGGGAGCACCGTTTCCGGCAACGATATTCTGGGCAATGGCGGCTGTATAATAGACATTCCGCTTACGGTTGAAGATCCCAGCGGCATCACGGCCGTGTCTGATGACGGAGATGTTGTTGCCGGCAAATGCTATGACCTTTCGGGACGGCCTGTTGCCAATCCGGGCAAGGGCCAACTCTATATCCGTCGGGGACGGATAGTCAGGGAGTGACAAAGCACGTGGGCGCACTTACAGGTGCGCCCACGTGCTTTGTCACTGTTGTTGGCCCTATGTTGTGTCATCATACGCAATTGTGGCTATTTGTTTATGTACTCCAGTATCTGCTCCGCATGGATCTTGGTCTTGATTTCCTTTGGAGTGAAGATTTTCTCGATGATGCCTTCCTCGTTGACGAGATATGTGGTGCGTAGGATACCGAC
>CAVHBF010000100.1:0-6945 GCA_963634195.1 Bacteroides thetaiotaomicron
CACTGCGGCATACGGCATGGTAGTCGCTTTATTCGGCCAAGAGCAACTTCATGAGTTCCACGGCGGAATATGCGACCGAGGTGCCGGGACCGAAGATGGCCGCCACGCCGGCTTTGTACAGGAAGTCGTAGTCGTTGACGGGAATCACGCCTCCTGCGGTCACGACAATGTCCTCGCGCCCGAGTTTCTTCAGTTCCTCTATCACCGCCGGTATAAGGGTTTTGTGGCCTGCGGCGAGTGAGCTGACGCCAAGTGCGTCGACATCGTTTTCCACGGCTTGGCGCGCTGACTCTGCCGGGGTTTGGAACAGCGGTCCCATGTCGACGTCAAAGCCACAGTCGGCATAGCCGGTGGCCACCACCTTGGCGCCGCGGTCGTGCCCGTCCTGTCCCATCTTGGCAATCATGATGCGCGGCCGGCGTCCCTCTTTCTTTGCAAACTCTTCGGTCAGGCGGCGTGCCTCCTGAAAGTAGCCGCTGTCTTTGCTTTCTGCTGAATACACGTTGGATATGGTTTTTATAACTGCTTTGTAGCGTCCCACGACAATCTCGCAGGCATCCGAAATCTCGCCGAGCGTACAGCGTAGCCCTGCAGCCTTGACGGCGAGGTCGAGCAGATTGTTCCGGCTCTTCTTGCCGTTTTTGAATTCCTGCACGCATTCCGTGATCTCCGCAAGGACAGCCTTGCAGGCTTTCTCGTCGCGGTTTTTGCGCAGTTCTGCGAGAGCCGCTTCCTGTTGCTTGCGTACTGCCGTGTTGTCAATTTCGAGAATGTCAATCGGGTCTTCGTGGTCAAGCCTGTACTTGTTGATGCCCACGATTACCTGCTTGCCTGTGTCAATGCGCCCTTGCGTGCGTGCGGCGGCTTCCTCGATACGCATCTTGGGTACGCCTGTTTCTATGGCTTTCGCCATACCGCCGAGTTTCTCTATTTCCTCAATGTGCGCCCACGCCTTGTCTATGAGTTCCTGCGTGAGTTTTTCCACATAGTAGGAACCTGCCCACGGGTCGATGTGCTTGCATACCTGGGTTTCGTTCTGGATGTAAATCTGGGTGTTGCGTGCTATGCGGGCGGAAAAGTCGGTGGGCAGCGCGATGGCTTCGTCAAGGGCGTTGGTGTGGAGCGACTGGGTGTGTCCGAGAACGGCAGCCATGGCCTCTATGCAGGTGCGTCCCACGTTGTTGAATGGATCCTGTTCTGTGAGTGACCATCCCGAGGTCTGCGAGTGTGTGCGCAGTGCCATGGATTTCGGGTTCTTGGCCCCAAAGCTCTTCACGATCTTTGCCCACAGCAGTCTGCCTGCGCGCATCTTGGCGATCTCCATGAAGTGGTTTACGCCGATGGCCCAGAAGAACGAGAGGCGTGGTGCGAACGCGTCGACGTCAATGCCCGCATTGATTCCGGTGCGCAGGTAGTCTATACCGTCTGCCAGAGTATATGCCAGTTCAATGTCGGCCGTGGCGCCGGCTTCCTGCATATGGTATCCCGATATGGAAATGGAGTTGAACTTGGGCATCTTCTGTGACGTGAATTCGAAAATGTCGGCAATGATTTTCATTGAGAAAGCCGGCGGGTATATATAGGTGTTGCGCACCATGAACTCCTTCAGAATGTCGTTCTGTATGGTTCCGGCCATCTCTTCAAGCTTGGCACCTTGCTCAAGACCCGCATTGATATAGAACGCCAGAATGGGCAGCACGGCACCGTTCATGGTCATTGACACCGACATCTTGTTGAGTGGAATGCCGGCAAACAGCACTTTCATGTTTTCGAGCGAGCATATTGATACGCCAGCCTTGCCCACGTCACCCACAACACGTTCGTTGTCGGGATCGTAGCCGCGGTGGGTCGGCAGGTCAAAGGCCACGGAAAGGCCTTTCTGTCCGCTCGCCAGGTTGCGGCGGTAGAAAGCGTTGCTCTCCTCGGCCGTTGAGAAACCGGCATACTGTCGTATGGTCCACGGGCGGAACGGATACATCATGCTGTACGGGCCGCGCAGAAAAGGCGGGATGCCGGCGGCAAAGTCCAGATGTTCCATGCCCTCGAGGTCTTCCTTCGTGTACACGGGCTGTATGTCTATCTGCTCGGGTGTTTTCCAGTTGGCTGTGATGCCGTTTTCTTTTTGCCAGTCACGGCCGTTCTTGACCTCTATGTTGGCGTAGATGTCTATGTTGTTGAATGTTTTTCTTGCCATGGCTTAGATTCCCAGTTTGGTGTTAAACTCTTTGAGCGTCTGGAGCTGGTCCACACGCACGTGTATGAAGTTCTCTATACCGGCGGCTTTAAGGTCGTCGCTGCAGGCCGGCGCACCGGCAATAACGAACAGCGCACTGTCGCCAACGGCCTTGAATGCGGGAATGCCGTACTCTGCATACTCGTCATCGCTTGAGCATAGTACCACGATGTCCGCACCGGCCTTGCGGGCTGCCTCCGCGCCTGCCTCTACCGTTTCGAAGCCGAGGTTGTCAATCACCTTGTAGCCTGCGGCGGCAAGGAAATTGCAGCTGAACTGCGCACGTGCTTGCCGCATTGCCAGATTGCCTATCGTGAGCATGAAGGCGACGGGCACCTTCGCTGCCTTCTCGGTGGTAAGGCGCAAGCTCTCGAAATCGCTTGCAAGGCGGCTTGATACGATGGCGGGAATGCCGCTGTCATTGTCCCCGCAGCCGCAGCAGGGTGCAAGGGGAGTCTTGCCGTCACTCTTTTCCGTGAAGTTGGGGAACTGGTTGGTGCCGAGGATGAACTCCTTGCGCTTCCCGGCATTGGCGTGACGGGTTTTGTTGGTCTCGCTGATGGCGTTCTGCACTTTGCCGGCTTTGGCTTGGGCGAGGAATCCTCCGTCGTCTTCAACTGACAGAAACAGTTTCCACGTCTGCCCGGCGAGGGAGTCGGTGAGGTGTTCCACAAAATAGCTTCCTCCTGCCACGTCCACAATTTTGTCGAAATGGCACTCTTCCTTGAGCAGCAGTTGCTGGTTGCGTGCAATGCGTTCTGCAAATTCGTTCGGGGTCTCGAAAGCCTCGTCAAACGGTTTAACCACGATACTTTCCACACCGGCAAGAGCCGCCGACATTGTTTCGGTCTGCGTGCGCAGCATGTTGACGTAGCTGTCGAATACGGTGAGGTTGTAGCTCGTGGTGGTGGCACACACGTGCATCTTCGCGCATTCCTTGCAGGAAGTGTATTGGCTGACAATCTGCGCCCATAGCAGACGGGCGGCCCGGAACTTGGCTATTTCCATGAAGTAAACGCCGTTGATGCCCATGTTGAATTTGATGTTGTTTGCAGCAAGTTCCGGGGCTATTCCGGCGTCTGTCATCTCCTGCATGTACTCGTTGCCCCATGCCAGCGCATAGCCCAGTTCCTGATAGCTGTAGGCTCCGCTGTCGGTCAGGGTGGCGGAGTTGACGCCTACCGTGCGGAAATTCGGGTAGTCGGCGAGGGCTTCCAGCGCGTCTTTCACCTGTGGGAGAATGGCGGAGGTGTCTTTGCCCTTGGTGAGAATCTTTTCGATGGGGTCGAAATTGATGGATCCGGCAAGGGCTTTCTTGTCATAGCCTTTACTGCCGAAATAGTCGGCAAGAATTCTTGCCAGTTCCGCCGTATGGCGTTGGCAGGTGGTGAAATTGAGTTCCACGTACTCTGCGCAGATGCCGTTGAGCAGGACTTCGATATACTCGGGACTCAGTTTGTCTGCGGGAATGGTGAACCCCAGAGAATCAATGCCCCTGTTGAGAATGTCCAGTGCCTTGCTGTTGGCTTCTTTCGGACACCCGCACACGATGTTTTGGCGGACATACCATACGTTGTCGGCTTTCTTGTTGCCTCTCACGTAGGGAAATTCACCCGGAAGGGCATTGGTGGTGGCAAGGTCTTTGATGTCGTCTCTTTGATAGAAAGGCTGTACGTCGAAACCCTCGTTGGTGCGCCACACCATCCGTTTGTTGAAATCGGCTCCCTTCAGGTCGACTTGAATCTTGTCAAGCCATTCCTGTTTGCTGACAGGAGCGAAATCAGAGAAAAGTTTCTTGTTTTCCATGTGTTTTTATAACCGTTAATAAGGATTGCTTTTCCAAGCTTTAATCAAATACCAAAGGTACGTGTTTTTTTTGTTTTAGGTGGGAAAAACCGCTTGGAAAAAAGTTTTTGCATACTTTTGCAGTACACAAGAGGGCTGTTTTGCGCATAAAAATGCTTTTTGTGGTTTTCCGGGCAGGTTGCCGGAAAAACACTCTTTGCGGTTTGACGTGCGGCAGTGACAGCCACGGAAAAACGGAAAATGAATATGGTTTGCAGAAAGCTTGCATTGCTGGCCGTAGCCTGTGTCGGGATGGAACTCGGTGCCGCTGGCAATACGGATGGCGGTAACGGTGACGTGAGGGGAGTCTCTTGCGCATTGGCTCCGCAGGTTATGAATCATGTGGACAAACGCCTGCGCGACAATCTTTGGGGTGCGTACTGGATCGGTGTCCCCAACGAGAATCCGCGCGAGTATGGCGTTCGCCTGTTCCGCAAGAAAGTTTCGCTGTCGCTGCAGGAGCTGGGCGACAGTTTCATCGTTCATGTGTCGGCCGACGAACGTTACAAGCTGTATGTCAACGGCAGGGAGGTAAGCAACGGTCCCGCAAGGGGAGACCAGTTCAACTGGAAATTTGAAACGGTAGACCTGCGTCCATATTTGCGCGAGGGCGACAATGTGCTCTGTGCCACGGTATGGTTCTTCGGCACAGCCCGTCCTGTTGCGCAGATGACCTACGGCGAGTGTGGCTTCCTTGTGCAGGGCGACACTCCACGCGAGGATGTCGTCAATACCGGCGGCAGTTGGCGTTGCATGACCAATCCGGCTTACTCCATCTGCCGTGCGGGCAAGGTGAGGGGGTATTTCTGCGTGGGGCCCAACGAACAGGTGGACATGGGCAAGTACCCTCACGGATGGCTCGGCGCAGACTTCGATGACTCCGGCTGGAAACAGGCTTACGGGCAGTTCCGCGCGGCGATGAGGGGATATCCCGACTACGGCTTCCGCCTGCTGACTCCACGCACCATACCGCAAATGGAAAGGACACCTTGCCGCCCGTTGGTTGTACGTCAGTTGCAGACGGGTAGCGACACGGTAAACTTCCCGATAGATACGATTGAATACTTTGGCGGTACTGTTGTACCCGAACACAGCCGCACGGCGATATTGCTGGATCAGTCGGAGCTCGTTACGGGCTACCTGAACCTCTCCCTGTCCGGCGGAAAGGGGGCTGTTGTCACCGTGGGCTATGCCGAAACGCTTTTCACCAGACAGCTGGACGGAAACCTGCTGCCGCTCGGGAATCGCGATGAGGTTGGGAACAAGGTTTTTCTGGGTTGCAAAGACCGTATCCTCTGCGATGGAACCGAGGGTTTTTGTTTTACTCCGCTGTGGTGGCGTACGTGGCGGTACGTCTTGCTGGAAATAGAAACAGGGGACGAACCTCTTCGCATAGACAGTCTGGGAGGGGTCTCCTCAATGTATCCGTTCGAGAGGGTCAGCACCCTGTCGGCCGACGGAGATCCCGACTTGGACAGAATCCTCAACGTGGGTTGGCGTACGGCTCGCCTGTGCGCCAACGAGACATATATGGACTGCCCGTACTATGAGCAGTTGCAGTATTTCGGCGACACGCGCATACAGGCTATGGTGACGATGTTCAGCACGCGCGATTCGCTCATGCTCCGTCAGGCTCTGGAAATGGGGCAGCAGTCAATGGTGGCTGAAGGACTCACCCGAAGCCGTTTCCCGTCTTCGTTCATGCAGGTTATCTCAAGTTACTCCCTGTCGTGGAGCGGTATGGTCTACGACTACTGGATGTATCGCAATGACCCGGGAGAGGTGAAACGCCTGCTGCCGTCGGTAAGGAGAATCCTGGCGTGGTATGAGCAGTATTTGCGTCCCGACGGGAGTCTGGAGAAAATTCCTTTCTGGTTTTTCTGCGACTGGGCAGACGGCTTTGGCTACGGGGTGCCGCCGCGCCGGGCGGATGGCTATTCTGCTTATCAGGACCTTGCTCTGCTTATGGCTCTTGACGAGGCGGCCGCCATGGAGCACGCTCTGGGCATTGAGGGCATGGCACTCCACTATGAAGACCTTGCCGGACGTATACGCAGTCATTTTGTTGAACATTACTGGGACAGCGGCCGTCAGCTTTTCGCCGACACCAGGGACAAGTGCAGTTTTTCGCAGCACACCAACATAATGGCGGTCATATGCGGGATTCTTCCGCCCGGACAGGACACGGAACTGTGCCGCAGAATCCTTGATGACAAATCGCTTACGCAGGCCACCATCTATTTCCGCTACTACCTCTTCGCCGCCATGAAGAAAGCGGGGCTTGCCGACAGGTTTCTCGATGAACTCGGCATCTGGCGCCGTCAGCTTGGAGAGGGCATGACCACATGGGCGGAAACTCCCGCACCCACCCGCTCTGACTGCCATGCCTGGGGTGCGAGCCCCAACGTTGAGTTGTTCAGGTGTGTCCTCGGAATCAGCAGCCAGGCTCCGGGCTTCAGCAAGATACGGATTGAGCCTGCCTTGGGTAAGCTCAAGCGGATAAGCGGTTCCATGCCTCACCCAAAGGGCACGATCATCGTGTCGCTTGAGGTCTTGCCGTCAGGTAAGTTGCGGAAAATGATTAGTGTGCCGCAAGGGGTGGAGTGTGAGTTTGTCTGGCACGGCAAGGTGGAAACCGTCAAATAATCAGACGAAGACGAACGGGCGTTTGCAGGCCCGAATTTTCATGCTGGTTTTATTCATAATTTGGATAAAGCCGGCATTGTGGGCGCGGTTTTTAAAGTTTTTTCGTTTTTTTTGCAAGAAGTTTTGGAAAAAAGAATATTTTTGCCAACCATACAACATTGTCTCTTATCAATGACACACATATCTTTTTATTAATTTTCAACCCGTTGGCGGAATTAATT
>CAVHBF010000101.1:0-6898 GCA_963634195.1 Bacteroides thetaiotaomicron
GCTGGGCTTTATTCCTTTCGGGAAAAGGTGGTGGTATGCCGCGGGGGCGGGAAGCCGGCTTTTGCCGTTCTTGTCTTTGCTGGTCGCACCTGTTTTGCTGATGTTTGTTCAGAGAGCCAAGAGGGCAGGGTGGCAGGTAGTTCTGGAGGTGTTGGCCTGCGTGCTTGTCTGCCTGTCTTGCTTCCGCTATATGGTGGGCAACGATGACAACTTGACGTCGGAAACGGTATACAGGTACACGGACTATGCTGAAAACGGAGAATGGCGCAGACTGCTGGATGAAATACGTGATGGAACGGACAACACCAATGTGTTCTACATCCAGTGCGCCTTGCTTGCCGAGGCCAAGTTGGGCACAATGCCCGACAACCTTTTCTGCTACCCTGTCAATTCTCCGGAGATGTTTTGTCCACGCTATGAGAACCAACCCTATGCAGTGGATTTCTGCCGTATATTCTATAGGGAACTTGGTGTCTACGACGAGGCTTTCCATCAGGCTTTTGAATATGGGATGAAAGTTTCGCCTGAGTCTGGATTCTGCTTTTCCTCTCTACGCCATATGACCGAATATGCGGTCAGAAAGGGTGACGTGAAACTGGCGGAGAAATACTTGTCGCTGTTGGAAAAGACATCGTGTCACTCTGACTTCATTGCGGAACAGCGTAGGCTGTTGCAAACCAGCCATAGGGCAGAGGATCCGCTAAGAGGCCCCGACTTTGTAAGGGCTTTCCATTTTAACTCAGAGATGGCCCATCTGCTGGACTGTGACAAAAGCAACAGAATCGTTTCAGACTATCTGCTGTGCGGACTGCTGCTGACCAAGAATCTGGAGATTTTCAAGACTGTCCTGATAGATTTGTCGGAAAACTACAAGGCGGCAATGTTGCCGAAAGCCTATGCCGAGGCAGCAGCAATGATCAATCATCTGAAACCCGGCATATTTGGCGATGCCGTGAAATATTCGGCGGATTATGACCGTCAGTTTGAACAATTCATGGCATTGCACAACTCGGGTAGTGACGACTCGGCTTTCCAGGGAACATTCTGGTATTATTATGTCTATGCCCAGATTCCTCCGTTGGTTGACTGGCAGAATTATGGACACAACACCACATCCTGATGTGTGTGTAACAGTTATGCCAACCGTCAGACATGGCGGTTGGCATAACTGTGTTGGAGGGAAATTAGAAATTGTCGGTGTGTATTTCAAAGAATGACTGCGGATGGGCGCAAACCGGACATGATGCGGGAGCCTTTTCGCCAACTACGATATGTCCGCAATTGCGGCACTCCCAGATTTTTATTTCGCTCTTGGCGAAGACTTCCTGGTTCTCGATGTTGCGGATCAGGGCACGGTAGCGTTCTTCGTGGCGTTTTTCTATTGCGGCGACCATACGGAATTTTTTGGCGAGGGCGGTGAATCCCTCTTCTTCTGCTGTCTTTGCAAAGCCCTCGTACATGTCCGTCCATTCATGGTTTTCGCCTTCGGCTGCCGCGGTAAGGTTTTCCACGGTGTTGCCGATACCTTGCAGTTCTTTGAACCATAATTTGGCATGCTCCTTTTCGTTGTCGGCGGTTTTCATGAAAATCTCGGACATCTGCTCAAAGCCCTCTTTCTTTGCCACAGAAGCAAAATAGGTGTATTTGTTGCGCGCTTGTGATTCTCCGGCAAAGGCTGCCTCCAGATTTTTCTCTGTCTGTGTTCCTGAATACTTGTTTGTCATAGTGGTAAGTTGTAGTTGTTTGAAATGTTTTTTGGTGTTAACAGTGCAAAATTATATACAAATACGGCTCTCTCCAAAAATAAAACGGTATTTCAATGGCTAACTTCGGCATCTGGTGACAAACGGATGACGACAATGCCGAAAAGTGCCATCTGTTTGCTAACTTTGTTGCATAATTGTACATACATAACATTAAAACAGCATAATTCAAGATGGGAAAAACAGCATTGATAACAGGAGCCACCAGTGGCATTGGCCGTGCGTGCGCAAGAAAGTTCGCACAAGGAGGGTATGACCTCGTCATTACTGCAAGGAGAGCAAGGGAACTCTCGGAGGTTGAGTCGGAGCTTGAAACCTATGGTGTGAATATTAGGACTTTGGTCTTTGATGTCCGCGACGCTGTCGCATGCAGGAATGCGGTGGACAGCCTTGACGGGCGGTGGAGCAAAATAGACGTGCTTGTGAACAATGCGGGTCTTGCCCTTGGTCTGGAGAAAGAGTATGAGGGCGATGCGGAAGACTGGAACACTATGATAGACACGAATATCAAAGGTCTGCTTACGATGACACGGCTCATTGTCCCCGGCATGGTGGAGCGCAACGAGGGACATGTCATCAACATCGGCAGTGTGGCGGGCGATGCTGCCTATGCGGGCGGAAATGTGTATTGCGCCACCAAAGCGGCCGTAAAGGCAATTACCGATGGGCTTCGCATCGATGTTGCAGATACGGCTCTGCGGGTAACGAATATCAAACCGGGGCTTGTTGAGACTAATTTCAGTACTGTCCGCTTTCATGGCGATACCCAAAGGGCAGACAACGTCTACAAAGGTATACAGCCCCTTACCGGGGACGATATCGCCGACGTGGTCTTCTACGCGGCATCAGCCCCCAAGCACGTCCAGATAGCCGAAGTGCTGGTGCTCGCCACCCATCAGGCCAGCGGCTCTGTCATCAGCCGCAAGTAATAAGCAACAAGCAAAAGAAACTCCCTCCGCGCATTGTCGCGGAGGGAGTTTCTTTTGTTGTCTACTAAATGTGATTTGCGATATTGTTCGCCTCTACCATTGCCTCAAAACACAAAACCATGAAGAGGATGGCTTTCCGCTTAAGACAATTGTCAACAAGAACATACGTCTTATGGACAAAATCAATGCCGGTAATTTTTTCTGTGATTGCCATGACAGGGAATGTGGTTGTGAACAAGACAGAAAGCAGGACATTGGGGTTTATCTTTATTGCCTCCAAAAAGTTTCCGTGCATGAAAAGCAATGTGGCTCTTGTTATGCCACAGCCGGGACAGGGAATATGCCACAGAAGTTTTGTCGGACATACAGTAATGCAGTCGCCATGTTGCGAATTGCAGAAAAGAAGCCACAAAACAACAACAGCATATCCTGCCCAAAGGTAATATGTCGTCCGCCTAACCGCCATAAACGGTCATCACCTGTAGGAACTTTTCGAAGTTAACCTTTTTTGTGGCGTCACGAATCATAAACCAGTCTATGATGGTCCATATCCCAAGGCCTCCGCATGTCAGCAGCTTTCCGACACCTATGCCTATATCGCCAATGTAAAACCTGTCAATTCCATAGACTCCCAACAAGAGTGACAAGACCAGTGATACGGTAGGGTTCTTGTACTCCATATAGCATATCATACTGGATTTGTCATCGGGCAAGTTTGCCAAACGCTCGCGTATATAGGGCAACTGCTCCGCAGGAAACATATCTCCTTTGGTAACAATGAACAGGTCAACTTTTTGTAAGTCCATAAATTTAGAGTTAGAGAGTTAGCCTTGCCAAGCCCGGGCAATTGAATTCAAGTGTTTTACTTCGTTGACTACAAAACGCAAAACGTGGGCTTGCACCTTGACTTGTCTTCCGCTCAAGTCCTTCGGAAAATCCACATAAGTGACAAACACATATGTCTGCCCACGCCGGTATTTGCACGTGTCTCCAGAAAAAGTGTGCATTGGGATTTTGGAGAGCCCTCGCTGCACATCTCGGGATACAGTCGTTCCATACCCGTAACAGCCACTTCAGACATTGGCTTTGGCTTGTAGTGAATTCCTTGGGGCTAACGGCCATGAAGACAAAGCCTCGATGACGCCTTGACATTAGGTAGTGCCCACCCACGACCGCGAGGTTAATCTTTGCCTCTGCAAAGTTCTGCCGCCCTTGCTTGTGTAGGCTTCTGGATGGCACGGCGCGGGAAGAGACGAACCAAAGTTAAATGAAAATCTCAAAACTCCAACAAAAAAAACAGGAATTTTGTATTTTGACTGAAATTTTCATTTGCCTACGAGTTGAAAAACGATATTTTGTTTGCCAAAACTGATTTTGACAAGAGACAACGCTTGAAAAGGGCTGCGTGTGCTAAATGTCGCGTTTTTGTTACTGCCGCTATGGGTGTGCTTGCCGCATTTGGCTCGTTTTTACGGGTTTCCGTTTGCCCGCTTAGGGGACTTGTGTCCGCTTGGTTTTGCCCTTCCGAATAGGGCGTGTATTGGCTGCCTGATATTCTTTTTTTACGAGTTGCTTCTGAGCATGGTCAAAAAAACAGTAACTTTGCAGCTGAAAAACAGTCTTGGCAGGACTTTAAAAGATGCTGCGAATATACTAAATGATACATAAGTAAGAATGAAACAAGTCTCTGTCTTTGTAACCGTCACCTTGGGGGCCTTGACCGCATTCGGCCCTTTCCTTACGGATTTCTACCTGCCCGCGATGCCGGAGTTGGCGGAGTATTTCAAGACTTCGCCGTCTGCGGTTGGGTCATCGCTCACCACGTCAATGATAGGTCTTGCCGGAGGGCAGATCCTGATAGGGCCGCTGTCTGACAAATACGGACGGAAGGGATTGCTGGTGCTCTCTATGCTTCTGTTTTGTGTTTCCTCCGTTTGTTGCATCTATGCGCCGAGCATAGAAATGTTCAATTTGATGAGACTCTTTCAGGGCATCGCCGGCGCAGGTGGGGTAGTCCTCTCAAAAAGTATAGCCACGGATATGTTCTCCGGAGAGGAGCTGGCAAAGTTTTTGGCGTTGCTCGGTGCGATTAACGGCATTGCTCCTATAACGGCCCCGATAATCGGCGGAACTATGACAAACTTCACCTCGTGGAGAGGGATTTTCTGCTTGCTGTTGGCTATAGGTATAGTGCTTCTGTACTGCACCGTCAGAACTAAGGAAACGCTGTCTGTGCCGATGAGGATGAAAGGTTCGCTGTTGTCAGCCTATGCCAAGTTGTTCAGCGTGTTCAGGAATCCTCTCTTTACTTTGAGCACAGTGGCGATGATGTGTGCTTTCTTCACTTTCTTCGCCTATATTTCTTCCTCTCCGTTTGTATTCCAGCAGAAATACGGGCTTTCTGCTTTGGAATATAGCATCTGTTTTGGTCTTAACGCTATTTTCATTGCTGTGGGCGCAATGCTGTCGTCAAAGTTCCACCATTACAACACGGCATTGAAATGGGGGGCAATACATTTTGCGGCGGCTGCGCTGCTTGTTGCCGCAGGGCAGTTCTTGTCTGCGCCATTGGCCGTGCTGATGGTGTGCTACATCTATATGATGACGGCGTTTGGGGTGATGCAGCCGGTAAGCATGGCCATAGCCATGGACAGCGAGCGCAAGAATGCCGGTTCGGCAAGTGCCATCTTCGGTGCGTCGGGTTTTGTTGCTGGTGCTGTTGTCTCCCCGGTTGTTACGATTGGTAGTGTCATGCACACGTCGGCGGTGGTGATATTTGCGGGAGCAGTGTTGTGCCTGTTGTTCACGTTGCCGCTTTGCTCCGTTGTCAAAAGGCAGCAAATGGGTCGGGCGTGAGAATTACAGCATCTGCATGATGTCTGCCGGCGGCCGCCCCTGCCGGTACAGTTCCGCCATGGTGTCCATATAAGGTGCGACATGACGGAAAAAAGTCCTGTAGCCTTCGCAGAGATAGTTGAGGCCGCGTTCGCCGTCTTCTGATATGCGGAAACGGTTGCGCGGACATTCGCCGTGGCAGGCGAACAGCCACCGGCACCGCTTGCACTGGCGTGGCAGCGCGAGCCTCTTGCGGGAAGAAAAGGCGTTTTGCTGTGGACTGTACATGAGGCTGAGGAGGTTCTCGCTGCCGATGTTCCCCAACTTGTATTTCGGAAAGACGAAGTGGTCGCAGCTGTAGACATCGCCGTTGGCCTCCATTACCCCCGCGTGCCCGCACTCCTTGGCCAGAGAGCAGACTCCGGGTGTCACGCCCAGCCAGTTTGCCAGTGTTGCGTCAAACAGCTGGACGAACACTTTCCCTACATCATGGCGTATCCACTCGTCGAACACCGCGCAGCAGAAGTCGCCCCAAGCCTCAGGCGTGACGCTGAACGGCTCCACAGGAGAATCACTTTCGTCGGGGTCGCTCAGATGCCGCCCGTCTTCATATATGGTGCTGCGTTCCACAACGGGGGTAAACTGCAGGAACATGCAGTTGATGCGCTTGAAGAAACGGTAGAACTCCAACGGCTGCCCGGCATTGAAACTGTTGACGGTAGCCATGGCGTTCCATTCCACGCCGTGGCACTGCAGCATCCCGATTCCCTCCATCACTTGCTTGAACGAACCCTTGCCGTTGTGGTTGCTCCTGAAATGGTCGTGCTGTGACTCCGTTCCGTCTATGGAGATGCCGACGAGCCAGTTGTTGTCGCGGAGGAAATTGCACCACTCGGGAGTCAGCAGAGTCCCGTTGGTCTGCAGGCAATTGTCTATGTGTTTGCCGTTTGCGTACTTCCTCTGCAGCTCTTGCGCTTTCTTGTAGAAAGCCAGCGGGCGCAACAGCGGTTCTCCACCGTGCCAAGTGAAAAGCACGTGGTCTGTGGTCTGCATGCCTATGTATTGCCCGACAAACTTTTCAAGGGTGTCCAGACTCATTTCGCCGGGCGCGGAGCCTTTGTAGAGGCGGGATTTTTCCGAGTAATAGCAATAATGGCAAGCCAGATTGCATTTTGCACTTGCCGGCTTTGCCATTATATAACACTCGCGTGCGAAAGAGTAGGTGTCTTCCTGCATTGGTCGTTCCCGCTTGCGGACAGTGCGGGTCAGTTGTCTTTCTCTATGTCCTTGAAATAGCGGTATGTGCCGACCTTGATTTCTTCGCAGGCCGCTTCGTCGCATACTATTATGGCGTGCTTGTGTGTCTGCAGG
>CAVHBF010000102.1:0-1120 GCA_963634195.1 Bacteroides thetaiotaomicron
ATAACAAGCCCATCGGCAGAATTAAGTATGCACTAAATTAATTCCGCCAACGGGTAACTATAATCATTTATTATGGAAAACAACAGAATAGCTTTTATCGACTACATTCGTGTAGTGGCCTGTTTTCTGGTCATGCTGGTTCACTCGTGTGAGGGTTTCTATGCCGCTGCTGTCTCCGGGCTGGCAAGTCCGGTTTCAATGGCACCCACCGGCGAAGTACGCTTTTGGGTGTCGCTCTACGACGGCTTTTTCGGGAGGTTCAGCGTACCACTGTTCATGACCGTCAGCGCGTTCCTGCTTGTTCCGCTCAAACCAGGTGTCACCATGTGTGGATTCTACGGACACAGGCTCAAACGTATCCTGCCGCCAACGGTGTCGTTCATGCTGCTATATATCTTCCTTCCCCCGCTCTGGGGACAGCTCTCGTGGGAGCAGGCTTTCCACGACCTGAAGATGCTGCCGTTCACATTCCCCACCATGGCCGGACACCTGTGGTTCATGTATCCACTCATCTCCCTCTACCTCATCATGCCGGTAGTGTCGCCGTGGCTTGAGAAGGCTACAGCACGCGACGAGCGCGTGTTCATCGGGCTGTTTGCCCTGTCAACCACCATTCCATGGATAGTGCGCTTCATCAGCGCGGATCTATGGGGCTGGTGTTTCTGGAATCCTTATTTCGGTATGCTCTACTACTGCTCCGGCTACATAGGTTATCTTGTTGTCGCCCACTACATACGCGTCCATCTCACCTGGAACGTCCGTAAGCGGATGCTGGTCGGAATGTCGTGTTTCATCATTGGCGCGACATTCACCGCATGGTCGTGGTGGATAAAAGCTGAACCCGGAGTCCTTGTCGACAGCACCATGCTGGAGTGGTCATGGGAATACTGCACACCCAACGTGATGTTCACCACCATAGGAGCATTCCTCATGTTCACGTGTATCAGACAGGTAAAAGCTCCACGGATTGTCACTGGTACGGCCAAGCTTACATTTGGCATGTATCTCGTACATATGCTCTTCCTCAGCGTCATCTCGGCAGCCTTCATCAACGGCAATGCGGCCAAGCCTCTCGCTCCCGTCTGGCTTGTCGTTCCCTGTACTGCAGTCATCTCTTACC
>CAVHBF010000102.1:1130-6885 GCA_963634195.1 Bacteroides thetaiotaomicron
AGCCGTCTCCATGATACCCGGCGGCAAATGGATTGTCGGATAGCTGCATCCGATGCCGAAGCAAAGCCTTCCGGACATTGGAAAATCAAGGAACGGCAAAGCCGGAGAAATCATGCGGTTTCGGTCGGACAATGGGTGGAATACGCTATTTTTGACCTCTAGATTCGAAAGCCCGGGACTGACAGATAAAAACGCCTATAAAGTCTGCAATTCAGCCAAAACCTTGTTGTAGCGGTTTTCACCAGCAAGTCTGTCTTGTAGGACGGAGTATATTCTGGCAGACTCAATGTAGTACTCGGCAACGCCCAGTTCGCCGGAACAGACGGCACGCATGAGGGTTTGCAAGCTTTGTCGCATGAATACGGCATCGTAGGCGGCAAGTTGCCGCAGTAGGGCTTCGGCCTCGACCTGCAGGGCCTGCCGCCGGGCATTGAGTCTGTGTTCCACAGACTCCACCTCAAGTTGCGCAGCAGACTGTCTTAGACGCGAGGCCTTGATTCTGCGCGAGTTTGAGAACAGGGGAATTGACACTCCCACGAGCGGTCCGTTTGACGCTTCGTGGAGTTCGGTGTTACGGCGATATCCCAAAGTGACCGTCGGCATCCGTTCGCATTTTGCTACCGACGTCTCCTGCCGCGCTTGCAGCAAGGCTGCGTTTGCCCAAGCCAGCTCAACAGAACGTGGAATGGCGGGAGCTTCATCCCGCTCTGTTGCCGTAGAGTCTGTATCAAGGGATTCTTCGGATGCCCCCAATTCCTGCAGCGCGATCCTGATCCGGGCGATATCACCCCTGTTTTTCGCGAGTTCCGTCTGCAGCGTCATGCTGTCTATCCTTATCCTGTTGAGCTCCATCGCGGTGGCATCACCCTGCCGTATCCGTTTGCGGCAGACACACAGCAGTGAGTCGGCGGCACTGACACGTCCGTTGATGAGAGAGGTGGTCTGCATGGCCGTCTGGAGATCGTAGCACAGATTCTGCACTTCAAGCATGAGGGCGCACAGGGCAAAACTGTACTCCTTGCCGAGGACATCCTGTCGAAGCGAAATGGACTTGCTCCGGGCCGCATAGACAGACGGCAACTTGAACTCCTGCGACACGATGAGTTCACTGTTGGCTATGCCCCCCGCTCCGCTGCGGAAAAACGGGCTGTATTCCACGGATGTCGCACCAGGCGTGTTTTCCGCCTGCATCTCCATGATGGCTGCGGAATTTGACTGAACCAGAGCCTTGAGATGCTTGTTGTTGTCAGCCACGGAACGCATGACAGCGTTTATGTTGACAGACTGCGCCTGCGTAAAAGTGCAGGCGACACCGGAGAAGAGTATAGACAACAAGAGTTCCTTCATTGTTTTGTGGTGTTGTTTCTGTTGTGTTTCCATTCGTAGATTACGGGGATGACAAAAGCGTTCAGGAAAGTGGAGGTGAGCAGTCCGCCGAGAATGACCTTTGCCATGGGGCTCTGTATCTCGTTGCCCGGCAGGCTGCCGCGCACGGCAAGTGGAATTAGGGCAAGCGCAGAGGTGAGAGCCGTCATTATTATGGGGTTCATACGGTCAAGCGAACCTGTCATGACGCACTGCCGGAGTGGCATAGTCCCATCGGAATACAGTCGGTCGTACTCCGTGACAAGAAGCATGCCATTGCGCGTGGCTATGCCGAAAAGCGAGATGAAACCGATGATGGCAGGGATGCTCAAGGTTCCCGATGTCAACACCAGAGCGAAAATGCCGCCAATGAGTGCCAACGGCAGATTGAGCAGAATGACCGCACTTTCGTGCGGATTGCGGAACTGGGCATTTAGCAAGAGGAAGATGACGACAACACTTACAATGGAGGCGAGCATCAAGGTGCGGCTGGCCACCTGTTCGCTTTCAAACTGACCGCCGTATTCTATATGGTAGCCTTCCGGCAGGGAAATCTGGCTACCCACGGTTTCCTTTATGTCCCTGACAATGCTGCCAAGGTCACGACCGCTACAATTGGCACTGACGACTATTTTGCGACTTACATTCTCGCGACCGATGGCGTTGGGGCCCATTGACGAAATTACATCTGCCACGTCTGTCAGCGGAATCTTGCGCCCGTCGCGGGTATCGATAAGAATACCGCGAATTTCTTCAATGGTGCTGTGGTTTTTGGCGTTGCTCTTCACCACAACGTTGAAAGATTTTCCCCCCTCGTTTACCTGCGCCACGGTCTGCCCAGCCAGAGCGGTAGTGACGAAATCATTGAATTCGGGTAGCGATATGCCCTGACGGAGCAACATCTCGCGGTTGGGCGTGATCTTGAGTTCCGGACGCTCTACCTGCTGCTCCACGTTGAGGTCGGCTATGCCGGGAATGTCTTTGATTTTTTCCTTTATCCTGCTGCCGAGCGTGAACAAGCGGTTGAGGTTCGGACCGAAGAGCTTGATGGCGATGTTTGCCCGTGTGCCGCTGAGCATTGCATCAATGCGGTGACTGATGGGCTGCCCTATTTCAATGTTAGCCCCTACTATGACAGATAGTTTGTCCCTGATGTCGTGCAGGAGTTCCCCGTGCGTGCGATTTCCGAGCTCAAATGGAGCTTCAAGTTCCGACACGTTAACCCCCAAAGCGTGTTCGTCCAATTCGGCTCGTCCTGTCTTGCGTACTACTGTCTTGATTTCCGGTATTGACAGGAGAATCTTCTCCGCCTGAAGACCTATCCTGTCGGATTCTTCAAGCGACACACCCGGCAGGGTGCTTACATTGATGGTAAACGACCCCTCGTTGAATGGAGGAAGGAATGTGCGTCCAAGAGTGAAGAACGCTCCCAAAGCCGCTGCGAGCAAGCATACGGTGATACCAATGACCCCCCTCTTGTGGTCAAGAGCAAAAAGCAGAAGTCTGGAATATCTGTCTTTGAGCCACCTTACAAGCAGAGCGTCTTTCTTTTCGCCGAGTCTAAGTTTGTCGGACGTGAGCAGATAGCTGCACATCACGGGGGTGAGGGTAAGGGCGACCACCGTGGAAGCGAATAGGGCCGTGATGAACGATATGCCCAGCGGAATTAGCATCCTGCCCTCCATGCCGCTGAGAAAGAACAGTGGCAGGAAACTCGCCACTATGATAAGTGTGGAGTTGAGAATGGGAACACGCACCTCACACGAGGCTTCGCAGACAATTCTCATCTTGTCTGCCGCGCCGGAGGCCGTGCGCAACTTGCGCCACACGTTTTCCACATCAACAATGGCATCATCAACAAGTGAGCCTATGGCAATGGCCAAACCGCCGAGGGTCATGGTATTGATCGTTATGCCGAACCACCGGAGTGTCATTACCGTGACGAGGAGTGACAGAGGTATGGTTATGAGCGAGATGACAGTAGTGCGCACGTTGGCAAGGAAAAGGGCAAGGACTATGACGACAAACAGAGAACCTTCAAACAGCGAGTTGCCCACATTGCTTATGCTGCTCTCTATGAACCGTGACTGCCGGAACGAGTCCATGGAAAAATTTATGTCGCAGGGCAGGTTGTGCCGCATGTCGGCCAGGACTTTCTCTATCTCCTTGGTGAGCAGAAGGGTGTTTGCTCCCGGCTGTTTGGTTACGGTGAGCAACACTGCCGGATTGCCTCTTTCCGATGCGGTGCCAAGGCGTGGCTCCTGCGCCCCAATGCGTATGTCGGCTATGTCGGCGAGGGCTACGGGCGAACCGTTGACGGATTTCACCAGAGAGCGTCCTATCTCGCCGACTTTGTCTGTAGCTGCGATTCCTCGCACGATATATTCGTTGCCATACTGATTGACCACGCCGCCGTTGACGTTGCTGTTCATGTTGCGTACAGCGGACAGCATTTCCTGCAGGCTGACACCATAATGCCTCATTTTGCCAGGGTCAAAGAGAATCTGGTATTCTTTCACATCACCGCCAAGCACGGATACCTGAGCCACGCCCTTGACGGAAAACAGGCGGGGACGAATTGTCCAGTCGGCAATGGTGCGCAAGTCCAGCGGCGAAATCTTGTCGGACGTCAGACCGACAATGAGCAACTCGCCCAAGATGGAAGATTGGGGACCGATGGCAGGCGTGTCCGCATTGTCAGGCAGTCTCTCCTTGACCGCCGACAACTTTTCAGTCACAGTTTGCCGGGCAATGTAGATGTCGGTGTCCCAATCAAATTCCACCCATACAACAGAAAAGCCCGTTGTTGACGAAGAACGCACGCGGCGGACACCTGTTGCACCGTTGACGGCGGTCTCTATGGGTATGGTGATCAGCTGCTCCACTTCTTCGGATGCCATCCCGTTGGCTTCGGTCATTACGGTCACTGTCGGGGCATTAAGGTCAGGGAACACGTCTATGTCGGCATTGCCTACGGAGTAGAGACCGGCTCCGGTCAGGATAACAGCCACAACTACAACGAGCAGCCTGTTGCGGAGCGAAAAGCGTATGATATGGTTCAGCATTGGTGTTGTAGTGTATTGCTTCAGTGTTCGTGTGTGTGTCCAGGAATGGCGTTACTGGCAGCTGCCAGTTTTATGGTGACGGCTCCTGCGGTCACTATACGTTCGCCTCCCTTGAGACCGGAAGTTATCTCGGTGCACTCACCGTCTGTGGCTCCAATGGAAACTTCCTGTTTGCGGTAGTGGCTGTTGTCTGTTCGGATGTATACATAAAAAAGCCCCTGTTCTTCGGTCAGTGCTGCGGTCGGTACACAGAGAACCCCTTGTCGCTCACCTGTGACCAGAAAAATTTCGGCATAAGTCCCGGCTACGATGTCGCCTTTGTTGTCAAGTTGGAAAGTGACGGGAATGTACGAAGACGTGCTTACCGCTGACTTGCCTGACGACATTAGCTTGCCATTGACATCGTTGAGGTCAATGACACGGTCACTGTATTGGGTGCGGAACTTGGCTGTGGAAATTTTGTCCAGTTCCTTGAAATAGCGCACGGGGACTTCGGCACGCAGATACAGATGCAAGTTCTTCGTGACCACCATGAGAGGAGCACCCGTCTCCACGTAATCCCCGTCCTTTACGAGACACTCTTTCATATAGCCGTTGACAGGTGAGGTGATAGTTATGCCCTTTGCCGAAGAAACGGACTTGATGGCATTGTAGGCTATGGTGGCATTGTCGTATTCGGTACGTATAGCGTTAAACTCCCTTTCGGTGATGATGTTGTCTTTCACCAGTGGCTTGGTTCGATCATACTCGCGTTTTGCGGCGAGATAGTTTATGAGCGTACGTTGTGCGTAGTCGCCGTCCTTAAGCTTGTCAGATGCTATATGGTAAAGGATTTCGCCCTGCCGCAGGGCAATGCCCTCGCTGATGTGGCGTGAATGACTGACAATGCCGTTAGCGGGAGCTACTATGGTTGTCTCATCGCACGAGGCTGCAACGAGACTGCCGCTTGTCGTGATTACGTCATGGAAAACGCCCGGTTTCAAAACAGTTGTCTTGATTCCGGCTATTTCGGCTTTCGCCGGATCAAGGAAGATGTCGTCAGCCGAGTGTTCTTCCGTCTCGCCTTCTTCTGAATGGTTGTGTTTGTCCGCATGCGAGCAGGCAGCAAAAACAAAAAGTATACTTGGCAGGAGCGTCAGCACGACCGTTGAATTCCAGATTCTCATAGTTATTGTCTGCAAAAACGTATGGTTTTGTGTTTTGTGCTGCAAAGGTATACAAAAGCACGTGCAACCTGGTTGCAAACTGCGCCTTGGCCTGCCCGGGCACAGAAAAAGGGGTCCCGGGGAAATTCCCCGGAACCCCTGCCAAAACGGCGGATACCT
>CAVHBF010000103.1:0-6807 GCA_963634195.1 Bacteroides thetaiotaomicron
GAGCTGTGGCGCAGTGGGGAAAGGAACAAGGCATGACTGCCATTCAGGGGCCCATGGGGTTTACCGACTACGACAAGGAAGGCATGCTTATCGGCGACTATCACCTTGAGGGGTCTATGACCACCATCTACAATTATCCTTACTACAAGTCACACATGGAAGCCCTCGGATTCCGGAAAGAGGCTGACTGGATACAGATAAAGATTGATTTTCCCGAAGAACTGCCGCCGCGCTTTCACAAGGTGGCACAGCTGATACGCAAGAAGTTCGGACTCCGGGTGACTACACTCACAAAAAAGGAAATCTACGGGGCACGGGGACACGAGGTCTTCCACCTGCTGAATCAGGCCTATGCGCCTTTGTTCGGATTTACCCCGTTTGACGAGGAACAGATAGATTTCTTCCTGTCGCAATATGTGCCGATTCTCAACACCCGGATGATGCCTGTTGTACAGAACGGGCAAGACGAAATCATCGGAGTGGCAATAACGTTGCCGGGGCTTTCCGGTGCCCTGCGCAAAAGCAAGGGCAAACTGTTTCCGTTGGGATGGTTTCACCTGTTGCGCTCACTCAAATGGCGACGGGAAGAAACCATGGAACTTCTTCTCATAGGGGTAAGACCGGACTACCAAGGTAAGGGTGTCAACAGCCTCTTCTTTGAGCACCTGCTGCACACTTGCCGCAAATACGGCTTCAGATATGCGGAAACATGCCCGCAGCTTGAAACCAATACCAAAGAAATTTCACAGTGGAAAGACCTTGGACCCCGCTATATCAAGCCGCGGCGGTGCTGGTGCATGAAACTCCAGTAGGAAGAAATGAGGATTCCGGCAAACACCCTGACCCGCGCTGTACAGTATCGGCATTTTCCATGTCTGTTGAGACATTGGCTGACCATTTTTTGTTAAATTTGCACCCGAATCACTGGAGACAGCAACACTTATAAGCTTAATTAACTGATATACATTACACAATGTCAGAATTCAAAAATCCGTTTATGGTTTTCTCGGGTACGTGTACAAGCTATCTTACTGAGAAAATCTGCCAGCAACTCGGCATGCCCATGGGCAAAATGCAAGTAACACGTTTCGCAGATGGCGAGTTTGAAATTTGTTTTGAAGAAAGCATCCGCGGCAAGGATGTTTTTTTGGTACAGTCAACATTCCCGTCTGCAGACAATCTCATGGAGCTTCTTCTGATGATTGATGCAGCCAAGCGTGCAAGCGCACACACGATAAGTGCGGTAATTCCATATTTCGGATGGGCGCGCCAAGACCGCAAGAGCAAGCCGCGCGTCAGTATCGCAGCCAAACTCGTTGCCGACCTGCTGAGCGTGGCGGGCATCACGTCCATTGTCACCATGGATCTCCACGCGGACCAGGAGCAGGGATTCTTTGACGTGCCTGTCAACCATCTCTATGCGTCTTCGATAATGATACCTTATATAGAGAATCTCAAGCTCCGTAATCTATGTATAGCATCGCCCGATGTCGGCGGCAGCAAACGTGCCAGCGCCTATGCAAAATATTTCGGCTGCCCTATGGTGATGTGCAACAAGTCAAGGGTCAAGGCCAACGAGGTTGCCACCATGCAGGTGATAGGCGATGTAAAGGGCTATGATATCGTCCTCGTTGATGACATGGTTGACACGGCAGGTTCCATCACCAAGGCTGCCCAGCTGCTCAAAGACCAGGGTGCCAACTCTGTCAGGGCCATCGCCAGCCATTGCATCATGAGCGGTCCGGCCGATGAACGCATAGAGGACTCCCCGTTGGTGGAAATGGTGTTCACCGACTCGATACCCTACAAGGGCAAGTGTTCGAAAGTGAAACAGCTGTCCGTGGCGGCTCTGTTCGCCGAGACCATCAGACGTATAGAGAGCAACAGGAGTATCTCTTCGCAGTATATCCTGTAGTTGCTGTCCGGCAAATATACCGGAGATAATCTCTCGCCTTGTTTCGTTGCGCCTCCAGAATTTCAGCCGATTTTGAAGGCGCAATGATTTTGAAGGCATTCAAAAAAAGACAACTCCATGAAACAGTCACAACACACGACCGTCAGTATCCTGCTGTTAGCGGCATTATTGCTTTTCGCTCCGCTGACATCAACCTCCGCCGTCAACATCACACCTGTCCCGCGACAACTCTCCTTGGGGCGTGGCACACTGGTCTTGCCAAACCGTTTGGGCATCGACACAAAAAACCTGCCGGACTCATTTGTTTGCGAGGCGCGCAAGTTTGCGTGTGCGGTCAGTTCCGCAACCTCAGTCCAGGCCGTAGTCTCTGCAACGGGCAAAGGACAGATAAAGCTTGTTTACGATGCGTCTTTTCCCAAAGAGGGATACAGCCTTGTCATCACTCCCCGCAGAGCCGTTGTCAGAGCTTCTGCAAAAGCCGGGCTCTTCTATGCGTTCCAGACCGTCATGCGTCTGTTGCCGCCAAATATAACAATGGGAGTACGCGACTCTACCATACACTCCCTCTCTCTGCCGGCTCTCACCATAAACGATGAACCACGTTTTGAATACCGTGGGTTTATGCTGGACGTAAGCCGCCATTTCTTCGGGCCCGATGAGATAAAACGGTTGCTGCGGCTCATGGCTGTCTACAAAATGAACAGGTTTCACTGGCATCTCACCGATGACCAGGGGTGGCGCATAGAAATAAAACAATATCCGCGGCTGACAAGCATAGGCTCAAAAAGCCATAACTGCCGCATGAACGACATGAAGAACGGAGCATGGTGGCTCAACGACCAATACGGACCCCATTTCTACACACAAGAGCAAGTGGCCGACATCGTGAACTACGCACGGGAACTTCACATTGAGGTAATCCCGGAAATTGATATGCCCGGACACTTCTCCGCCGCAATGGCCGCCTATCCCCAGTACAGCTGCAATCCGACCGGTCAACACAACGTGCAGATACACCAGGGTGGTGTCTGGGACGATGTCCTCAACGTGGGCGACTCTCTATCCGTGCAGTTCGCCAAAAATATTCTCACGGAAATTTGCCGGTTGTTCCCCTCACGGCTGATACATATCGGCGGTGACGAGTGTCCGACAACCGCGTGGGAAGGCAACGCCCTGTGCCGGGAACTTTTCACGGGGCTGGGATTCAACTCCTATCGCCAGTTGCAAAGCCGTTTCATCAAGCAGATGAGCGACCACGTTGCTGCCATGGGCAAACGGCTTGTCGTGTGGAACGAAAGCGTCACCGCCCAAGGCGCAGACCTTGACCTCATCGGCACGACGGGAGCTACGGTCATGTCGTGGCATCCTTGCCAGCATGGGGCTCTCGTTGCTGCCGGATTGAAGTTGCCCGTAATTGTCACCGAATACCATACTGACTCTGGCAGCTACTATATCAACCGGCGGCAGTCCCAGGAACCGGGCGAACCTCTCGGCGCGGGCAATGGCGATGACACCGTGGAGCGGTGCTACTCATACCGCCCCGTACCGTCTTCCGTACCCGACAGCCTGAAACGCTACTACTGCGGCATACAAGCCACTTTCTGGACGGAATGGGTGAGCGACAGGGCATATCTTGAATACCTTGCCATTCCGCGTATGATGGCCGTTGCCGAAACGGCATGGAGTCCCGAAGACCGCAAGGACTTTGGCAGTTTCTGCCGGCGCATGGCCGCTGACACCACAATGCTCAGGCTCGGAGGCTACAACTACGCTACGCATATTTTCAGAACGCGTACGGGCGCAAAAAATTGAGGTCACAGCAAAAAAGGTAGAGAAAAAGCACTAACTTTGCATTGAACAATCTATTTATCCAATAACAATGGCTTTAACAGATAACATATCGGCTCTGCTTGAAGAAGTCAAACAGCTCAACGCTGACAGCCTTGAACAGCTTGAAGAGTTACGTATCAAATATATAAGCAAAAAGGGACTCGTGCCGCAACTGATGGCAGAATTCCGCACCGTAGCCCCTGAGCGCAAGCGTGAGCTCGGCATCGCGATAAACGAGCTGAAGACCCTCGCACAGAACCGCATCAACGAATTGCGCGAACGGTTGCAGGAAAAATCCGGCGACACCGAAAAACTTGACCTTACTCGCACGTCATACCCCACCCCGCTGGGCACAAGACATCCGCTCAGCATCGTGAAAGGCGAGATCATAGATATCTTCACGCGGCTCGGGTTTTGCCTTGCCGACGGTCCGGAGATAGAGGACGACTGGCATGTGTTTTCATCCATGAATTTCCCTGAAGACCATCCTGCGCGCGATATGCAGGACACGTTCTTCATTGAATCGCATCCCGACATCATACTGCGCACGCATACAAGTTCCGTACAGAGCAGGGTGATGGAGAGGCAGCAGCCACCCATTCGCGTGATTTGCCCGGGGCGCGTGTATCGTAACGAAACAATCAGTGCCCGGGCACATTGCTTCTTCCACCAGGTGGAGGGGCTGTATATTGATGAAAATGTCTCGTTCACCGATCTCAAGCAGGTCTTGCTGCTCTTCGCACAGGAAATGTTCGGGAAAAACACCAAGATACGTCTGCGTCCGAGCTATTTCCCGTTCACGGAACCGTCTGCCGAAATGGACATAAGCTGCAACATCTGCGGAGGCGAAGGCTGCGCTTTCTGTAAAAATACGGGCTGGGTGGAAATCCTCGGGTGCGGCATGGTTGACCCTGCCGTGCTTGACGCCAACGGCATTGATTCCACAAAGTATACCGGCTACGCTTTCGGCATGGGTGTGGAGCGTATCACGAACCTCAAATACCAGGTCAAGGATTTGAGGCTTTTCTCGGAAAACGACAAACGGTTCCTTGAAGAATTTACCAGTGCAAACTAAACGTCTGCCCCACACGGATTGATGATAGAAAACATAAAGAACGCTATCGAACACCTGCTGTTCTCGGCACATCTGGGGGCAGCGGGTGTTTCTGCACTTTCATTCATTGTCCTCGCCGCCATGCTTGGAGTGGCTTGCCTGCTGGTATATGCGCTCTGCAAGATTGTCGCCGTGCCTGTCATCCATACAATAACTGTAAAAACCCCCGGCAAACTTGACGATTTCTTCCTCAACAGAAAATTTCTGAAAGCGCTGTGTCTGACGGTGTCGGCTCTCGTGTTTGTGGAGTTGTTGCCGCAGTGTGTCAACAACCTTGCCGAACCGCCTTTTGTGTACGGCGCTGTCCGGCATCTGGCAGAGACATTCCTGACCCTCACGTTTGTCTGGGTCATAACCTCTACGCTCAACAATGCAAGGGACTACGTCAACCAGAACGAACAGCTTGAAGACTATCATCTTGAAGGCATCCTGCAGTTCATCAAGCTCCTCGTGTACGTCCTCGGAGGGGTGACAGTCATAGCCAGTCTGGCCAACAGGAGTCCGCTTACCGTATTCGCGGGTCTCGGGGCTGTAGCCACTGTCCTGATACTCATTTTCAAGGACAGCATTCTCGGACTGGTTGCATCAATACAGATTTCGACCAACAAGATGATAAGGAAAAAGGACTGGATTGTCATAGAGGGCAAAAATGTCGACGGAATCGTGGAAGAGGTCAGTCTCACAACCGTAAAGGTGAGGAACTTTGACAACTCCGTTTCCATGATACCATCCTACTCTCTCGTCTCGGAGTCTTTCCAGAACTGGGGATGCATGCACGAAACGGGAAAACGGAGAGTGATGCGCAGCATACCCGTTGACGCACGCACCATACGTTTTACCGACTCCGGCCATGCCGAAACCAACCTGTCACTCTTTCGCCGTTATGCGGAGGAGTATCTGCACAACCACCCCAATGTGAGTACCGGCAATTGGGTCATGGCACGGGAACTGGAGCCGACAGAACACGGACTGCCGGTGCAGCTGTGGTTTTACTTGAATGTCACCGAATTTGTCGCATACGAGAAAATCGCATCCGGCATAATGGAACACCTCATCGCCACATTGCCCGAATACGGTCTGAGAATCTATCAGTATCCTGCATTCCCGTCCGGCAGAAAGTAGACCATTTAGACCGCATCGCTCCCGGGAGTGTTCCGCAAGACAACTACGGCAGCGGCAACACGGGCACGGTTCAGACTCCGCTTTGAAGTCTGGGAATCAGTGTACGGGCAAACCCTGGAATACGATACAAGCAACGAACATTACGCGTTGGGAGCCTCTCCTATGTACACGTAACTGAAACTGCGCCCTTTTGCCGAGGGGAATTGGCTGCGCGGATCCACTTCCTGACGGTTCTGCAGATGCTCCACGATGCGGTTGTAGCAGTCAATACCACTCTGGGCTTTCACCTTTGCCTTGAACAGGGTGTCCTTGTACTGGAATCTGTTTAGCCGCGGAGAAAAGACGACACGCTTGAACGTGATGGAGCCCTCATACCACCCGGGGTTGATTTCATTGAGCAGACTGACCTTGTCCACTTTGTGGACGGCAGTGTTTTCGGCAGTACTCTTCGCGTTGGACTTGAACTCTTCCAACGTCGAGACATTGGTCTTTATCAGTATGAAATATTGCCTTGGAGTCACCCTGAACCGACGTGGATGTACAGCTTTTGAATTGACGAATTCATATATCTCATCCACAAATTCATCATCAAACAAAGACTGTGGCACGCCAAAATCTTTCAGATTCTCAATCAGTTCGTCTACAGACGAAACAACAGCTTCTCCATCATAGAATCTCACATACAGATTCATAATACTCTTTTCAATACCGTGTTAAACAAAAAAAAGAAACCAAACAGGTCTTGCGAACCGGTTTAGTCTCCACGTCATGGAGCGGAAAACGAGACTCGAACTCGCGACCCCAACCTTGGCAAGGTTGTGCTCTA
>CAVHBF010000104.1:0-6690 GCA_963634195.1 Bacteroides thetaiotaomicron
CATTGGTCACTGCCAAAAGACAATTTCCCGGCCACTTCTGTGATGAATTCTTTGTTGTTCATATCCGTATCATGCTCATTGTTCCATGCCAAAAAGGTCAAATTCGTTGGAGTCCGTTATTTTCACCCTGTATATGCAGCCTCTTCTCATGCGGTGCTTCTCTTTTGGGGTAACATAGACGATTCCGTCAACTTCCGGGGAGTCAAACTCTGTCCTTCCTATATAATAATCCCCCTCACGTCCGTCAATCATGACATCCAGAGTACGGCCGATGTGTTGTGCCGACAACTCTTCTGATATTTCCTGCTGCACAGACATAAGTGTGTCAAGCCTTTGCCGCTTGACCTCGTCCGGTATGTCATCCGAAAACATTTCCGAGGCAGGAGTGCCGTCTTCCTCACTGTAAACAAACGCTCCCATTCTTTCGAAACGGGCAGACTTGACAAAATCAAGGAGTTCTTTGAAGTCTTCGTCTGTTTCACCGGGAAATCCAACCATAAACGTAGTCCGCAACGCAATTCCCGGCACTTGGTTTCTGATTTTGCGGATCAGGGCGTATTGTTCGTCCCGGGTGGTGTTCCGGTTCATTCGGCGCAGGACTTTGTCGCTTGCATGTTGCAGTGCAATATCAAGATAACGGCAGACATTCTTGTTTTTTGCCATGACCTGCAGCAAATCTTCAGGAAAGGCGTTGGGGTATGCATAATGCAGCCTGATCCATCTGACTCCTTTTATCTGCGCCATCTTGTCAACGAGTTCGGCAATGGCCCGTCTCTTGTACAAGTCAAGGCCGTAGTATGTCAACTCTTGGGCGATGATCTGGAATTCTGCCGTTCCTTGCGCTGCAAGAGTTGCCACCTCGTCAAGGATGTCTTCCATCCTTCGGCTTTTGTGAGGACCTGTCATGGCAGGAATTGCACAATAGGCGCAATGCCTGTTGCACCCTTCGGCAATTTTTATATACGCGTAATGTTTCGGGGTTGTCAGCACCCTTTGCCCCTCAGCTTCGGAACAGGTCTGAGTGCCGGTTTCCTTCGCGAGGTCATCCACAAGCCCTTTCCAGTCAAACTTACCGTAGAAGCGGTCAATGCCTGCGATTTCCTCTGAAAGTTCTTTCTTGTACCTTTCTGACAAGCATCCCATCACAATAACCTTGTTGAGCTTTCCCTCTTGCTTCAGTTTCGTGAGATACAAAATCATATCAATGCTTTCCTGCTTGGCATCACTTATGAAACCGCAGGTGTTGATTACGGCAATGTCGTTGTGCATTTTCTTCGGATTGTGAAAAATCCTGTATCCAACGGTCTTGAACATGTGCAGCAAATGTTCGGAATCGACAAGGTTCTTGGAGCAGCCCATCGTTATTAAGTCAACAACTGGCACTTGATTGCGTAATTTAGAGGTTTGGCATTTGGGGTTAGGCTTTCTTGTGGGCAGAGACAATTGCAGCCGATTCAGTTTTGCTTGAACATGGAGCTTACAAATGCATGTTTGTCAAATATTTGCAAGTCATCTATTCCCTCGCCGACACCTATGTATTTTACTGGAATTTTCATCTGGTTGCTTATTCCTATCACTACACCGCCCCTTGCCGTTCCGTCGAGTTTGGTGATGGCAAGCGAGGAGATCTCCGTGGCGAGCGCGAATTGCTTTGCCTGCTCAAAAGCATTCTGCCCGGTAGAGCCGTCCAGAACAAGCATAACGTCGTTGGGGGCGTAGTCAAGCTGTTTTTTCATCACGTTCTTTATCTTGGTCAGCTCGTTCATAAGACCTGTTTTGTTGTGCAGACGGCCTGCCGTGTCTATTATCACAACGTCCGTGTTCTGAGCGATGGCATGGCTTATCGTGTCATAGGCAACCGAAGCGGGATCGCTCCCCATCTTCTGTTTCACAATCGGCACGCCAACCCTTTGCCCCCAAGTCTCAAGCTGTTCTATGGCTGCTGCGCGAAACGTGTCAGCTGCCCCAAGCATTACTGTCAGGCCTTCCCGTTTGTACATGTTTGCCAGCTTTCCTATTGTCGTGGTTTTCCCAACTCCATTGACACCGACGACCATAATCACATACGGCTTCTTTTCCATAGACAGAAATTCTTCGACCGTGAGCGTACCATGGTCTTGGAGCATCTGTTCTATTTCGTCGCGCAGCAGGCAATTGAGCTCTTCGGTCTTTACATACTTGTCGCATCTGACTCTTTTCTGGATTCTGTCTATTATCTCCAGGGTTGTGTCCACGCCGACATCCGATGCCATGAGAGACTCTTCAAGATTGTCAAGCACGTCATCGTCAACCGTTGACTTTCCCGCAACTGCACGAGTAAGTTTCTGCAACAGCCCCTCCCTTGTTTTCTCAAGACCTGCCTCAAGATGCTGACGCTGTTCTTCTTTCTTTTCCTTGGAATTAAAAAACTTGAAAAAGCCCATTGCAAAGTAATGTTTTGTCGTGATAACACAAATGGCAACACCCCATCCAAATTTGAGTCAAGATGAAACCTATTATTATGCAAATTTAGACAAAAATCCCGAACTGTTGGCCAACTAAAGTAAAAAACGGGGGAGATTGTCCCGAACAACCGCCACCTTGAAATAAAAAGCAGCTGTTGCTTCTGTCTTTTTTCAATAATGCGTATCTTTGCTTACCCAAAATCCAAAACCGCAAAATGAACAAAAGCTTTACCATAAACTATCCCGCATCCGAAAAAATATACTTGAGCGGCCAAATATACAAAGACCTGAAAGTTGGCATGCGACAGGTCAACCTCACTCCTACTGTCACAAAAAACGCCGACGGCACCACAGGTGAAAGGCAAAACGAACCCGTAACCGTGTATGACACCTCCGGGCCGTACTCCGACCCTTCAAGGAAAGTTGACATAACCAACGGCATAGAACGCATTCGCACTCCATGGATTGAAGAAAGGGGTGATGCGGTGCAGCTGGAAGCTTTTTCTTCGGAATACGGGCGTATGCGCGCCGCCGACGCGCGACTGGAAAATATAAGGTTTCCGCACACGCACCTTCCGCTGATTGCAAAAGAGAACCGGCAGCTGACGCAGATGTTCTACGCCCGCAACGGGGTGATTACCCGTGAAATGGAATATGTGGCCATTAGGGAGAAGATGAACTGTGAGGCGCAGGGAATAGAATCTTTCATCACCCCGGAGCTCGTAAGGCAGGAGGTGGCTGTCGGCAGGGCGGTAATTCCTGCCAACATAAACCATCCGGAGGCGGAACCCATGGTCATCGGCGGGAAATTCCTCGTAAAGATAAACACTAACATAGGCAATTCCTCGACATCATCCGGCATTGAAGAAGAGATTGAAAAGGCCATATGGAGCTGCAAATGGGGAGGTGATACCCTGATGGATTTGTCCACCGGAAACAACATTCACGAAACAAGAGAATGGATTGTGAGGAACTGCCCCGTTCCCGTAGGTACAGTGCCGATATACCAGGCTCTGGAAAAAGTCAACGGCAAAGCCATGGAACTGGACTGGGAAAATTACAGGGACACCCTCATAGAGCAGGGGGAGCAAGGCGTAGACTATTTCACCATTCATTGCGGCATACGCAGGAAAAACATACACTACTCGCAGGAACGGCTCTGCGGTATGGTGAGCCGCGGCGGAAGTATCATCTCGGAATGGTGCATGAGGCACGACCGGGAAAGCTTCCTTTACGAGCATTTTGATGACATCTGCGACATATGTGCAAAATATGATATCGCCATATCACTGGGTGACGGGTTGAGACCGGGATCCATCCATGACGCCAACGACAAGGCGCAGTTTGCGGAACTGGATACAATGGGTGAACTTGTTGAACACGCCTGGAGCAAAAACGTGCAGGCGTTCATAGAGGGCCCGGGGCATGTGCCGATGGACAAGATAAGGGAAAACATGAATCGGCAGACGGAAAAATGCCATGGGGCACCGTTCTACACACTCGGGCCTATAGTCACTGATATAGCTCCCGGATATGATCACATAACATCTGCCATCGGCGCCGCAATGATAGGGTGGTATGGCACCGCCATGCTTTGTTATGTCACACCGAAGGAGCACTTGGGACTGCCGGACCGCGAAGACGTAAGAACCGGTGTGGTGGCATACAAGATAGCGGCACATGCCGCAGATTTGGCAAAACGCCACCCGGGAGCACAAATCAGGGACAACGCACTGAGCAAGGCACGCTACGAATTCAGGTGGAAAGACCAGTTCAATCTTTCCCTTGACCCGGAAAAAGCCATTGAATACTATAGGCAGAACCATATCGTGGGAGGGGAATTCTGCACTATGTGCGGTCCGAATTTCTGTGCAATGCGCATCAGCCACCGACTGACAGACGCTTGCGAAGAAGCGCGGCCAGACGATATCGGCTGACCTTTTGCCGGGGGGCTTGCTGGCGGAAATAGCTTTCTGTATTCATACACGCAGACAAAAACGCTGCAAATGTCAAAAATTGTTTCGTTTGTCAAAAACTGGACTTTGCCGGTCTCCATCGTTGCCGGGATAGGCGGTTATTATGCATATACGGCGATACCCTTTCTGGACAAGACTCATTTTTTTGCCAACAAGGCGGTAGGCATAATACAGCCGGTGCTGATATTTGCGATGCTGTTTCTGACATTCTGCAAAATCAAGTTATCCAGCCTGCGCTTCACCCGTTGGCATTTCTGGCTTGTTCTTCTGCAGGTGCTGTCATTCGTTTTGTGTGTTTGGATATGCACTCTCTCTTTGCCGCTGCTGTATAAAGTTACCGTTGAGTGTTTCATGCTCTGCATGATTTGTCCGACTGCTACGGCAGCGGCTGTCGTGACGTTCAGACTAGGGGGGGATTCTGCGACTCTCACAACGTACACAATACTGATAAACCTTGCTGTGGCATTGGTTGTACCGGCGTTCATCCCGTTGCTGCGCCCGTCTGATGAATACGGTTTTGCCTCTTCGTTTCTCATGATAATCAGCAAGGTGTTTCCCCTTTTGTTTTGTCCGTTTCTGTTGGCAGTGACCCTGCGAAAAGTCAATCCGAAACTTACGGAGAGGCTTGCCGTATACCGCAATCTGCCTTTCTACCTGTGGGCCGTTGCGTTGATGTTGGCGATAGCGGTAACCATGAAAACCATTGCCCATACGAGGTGTTCCGTAGCACTGGTGCTCCTGATATCGGCAGCTTCCGCCATTGCCTGCATCATCCAGTTTTCGTTCGGTCATTTTATTGGCAAGCACTACAAGGAGCCCGTCAGCGCCGCGCAGAGTCTGGGGCAAAAAAACACGGTTTTTGCAATATGGTTGGGCTACACGTTTCTGTCGCCCATAACATCACTTGCCGGCGGTTTCTACTCCATATGGCACAATATATACAACAGCTGGCAGCTTTATCGCAAACGGCAGTGAATCCTCAAACGACCGCTTGCCGCCAATGTGTAATGCCAGAAAAAACAGACTTTTTCTTTGGAGGTAAAGAAAAAGTCGCTACCTTTGCAGTGCATTTGAGAGAAAGTGCGGACTGGAAGTTTGGGTGAGTGGCTGAAACCAGCAGTTTGCTAAACTGCCGTGCGGGTAACCGTACCAGGAGTTCGAATCTCCTAGCTTCCGCGCAAGGATATCAATGGCGCTTTCATCTAGTGGTTAGGATACCGGCCTCTCACGCCGGGTACACGGGTTCGAGTCCCGTAGGCGCTACAAACGGGAAACAATTGTGTTTTATTGCAGGGCTTTTGTCTTGGCATCAGCACCCCCAAACGGGCCAGACTGGATTTGACAGCGAGTCCAAGGAATCTGCAAGCATGCAGTGCATTGTCAGTGAGCACTTAAAAAACAACTTTCAAAAATTTATCTGGCGAAAACAATTACGCTCTCGCTGCTTGATCTGAAGCATAGTAGGATCGCTTTATTCCTGTGCAAGGCGCGGGAACGAGACATCACTCAATCACTCCCTTTCCGAAGCGTATTGGTATAGTGGTGCAGCAAATCGGAAATAGTGTGCGGCGGCCTTGCGTCGTGCGCGAAACAAACAAAGGATATGCAAGAATCTTGACAGTCCGGCTTCAGTTTTCTTGCAGAAACAAACAGCCGGACTAAGCATGTAGAAACCATGTCCCTTGCTTGTTTGGACGGGAGTTCGATTCTCCCCTGGTCCACATGGATGCAAAAAGGGGGAGGCGGCCGCCTCCCCCTTTTTGCGTTTCTGCACAGTGTTTACAGCAATAGGGAAAAGAGTGGGAGCCAGACTGTAAGCGGAGTTCTGTTTTGCATAAGCAAAGTCTGTCATTTATCTGGATTGACCGTTGCCGGACAATTCTATCGTGCTACCCTCTGGCGGAAACGGTGTTATTCGGACGGACAGCCCTCAACCGTCAGTTTACATGCACTTTCATCCCTCGCCATGCACACGTCCTGCATCACTGCAAAGCGTTGTGAGCTCTTACCTCACATTCTCACCCTTGCCTGCTATGAACAGGCGGTTGTTTTCTTCTGCATTACGGCATTCTCACGAATACTTCCCGTTAGGAAGCGAGGTGTCCTGCGATGCCCCGACTTTCCTCAGGCAGGCAGAAGCCTACCAGCGACAGACCATCCGGCTCTGCACTCTCTTTTTGACTGTTGAATATTTTCCGGAGGCAAAAGTAGCAAAAAAACTTGCAACACAAATCTAAACTATTCTTAAACGTATTCTTTTATGGTTAAAC
>CAVHBF010000105.1:0-2211 GCA_963634195.1 Bacteroides thetaiotaomicron
CCTCCCTGAATCCATCACTCTGCGGTAATTTCACCCCGTTGTCCTGTCTGCCGGTTAGCGAGAGTCCGCTTTTCCTTATTTTGACAAAAAACCGTATTGTCGCAGGCTGCAGCAACAACATGAGAACAAGAACAGCATTGGCCAGCCAGAATGACGTACCAAACCAAAAAGAACCGTTTCCGCCCGTTTTGACATTGCCAAGATGTATGTTCCTGATGTCATCATTCTTGAGCCTTTGCCTTGCAGCAAAAGAATTCGGGAAGCCTTTCTTGACGTTGATACATATGGCTCCGCCAGTTGAGACTGTATGATATCTTGCGTCTTGGGGATCAAAATATACCAACTTCACAGGAGGGATTACAAACGAGCCTTTGTGGTTTGGTGTGGCAGAGTAATTTATAATCAATTGCCCGGCCAGTCCATCTGCCGTCAATTCTGTTTTGGCGTTGGTCGTAGGCGGATCGGCTTCAATGTCGGTAGGAAAGTCCACTTCCGGCGGCGAAATCAAATCAATGTTACCAGTTCCGCTTATCACAACTTGAAGATTGAACGTTTCGTTTTCACGAATTTCCTTTGTCAAGAGCTTGGATGAAATCGCAAAGCCGTGACCAACAGCACCGCCGAACCCCACGGGGGACTCAGGCAACGGTTTTACGGTGATATTTACGGAGGGAGCATTGACCGTGTGGCTCACCCTCGTAACAACATTGGAACCGTAGAAAAAAGCGTCTATCGGATCCACATTCCTGTCCGGGAATGCCACAACCCCTTCAAACTTGATAGAGGGTACTGTAAGTTTCCCGCTTTGTTGTGGGAACATCACATATTGACTCCATGTCGTTGTTTGAGTAGTGCGACCGTTGTGGCGTGTCACCGTCAAGTGTTTATCCCTCGGCAGAGGGATTTCTTTTGCCACGAAACCCTTGAGATCCGGCATTTTACCCTGAAGTTGTTCAAGCATCAGATTTGTATAGACATTGTACGACAAAAGCAGCGGTTCCTGCTCATACACCTCGTGCTTGTTGGCGGTCGTTGTGATGTACAACTCCGATGGACTGATTTTGTGATGGTCCGCCACCGTGTTTGCACAAGCATTATACGGTTGGCCTGTGCCCTTTTGTGACGAAGTCGCCTTGTTTGTATTTCCTGTTTTTACGGCTTTTATTCGCACCTTGTTTGATGTATAGGTCTTCCCTCCGACATTGACGGTAACATCAGGCAGGGTAAACGTCCCCTCCTTTTCTGCAACAAGGGTAAAGGTAAACGATGTGGAGGAACTTTGCGAAACATGCCCGTTTATTGACTGGTAGCTTTGGCTGGTTGATATGGCGGGGCCGTAGACAACCTTGATGCCGGGAATTGGCTGTATATGCGGCTCTGCTGCTACATTGGCATTTATGGAATATTGCAATCTGAACTGCTCTCCAACCGAAACGACAGCGGGAGCCTTTGCTGTAAGTTTCACCTCCGCAGCTGTGTTCAGGGTACAAAACAATGACAGTATGATCGGATAGAGATATTTCATGTAGGAAACTTTAATATTTGGCTTTTCTGATTCAAAAAACGGATATTCCCGCCAGCCGGACAACCGCTCTTGCTTGGCGGCAAACACCAAAAAAATCTACCAGTTCTTCTCAAGATATCTTCTGGAGTTTGGCTTTTGCTTGTGTTTCAGTTTTTCTTGTGTCTGCCGTTCCTTCATCTGCACCGCACGCAACATTTGCTCGGTGTTCTGTTTTGACATTCCTCCGTCTGTTTTTTTCTTCCTGTCTTGGGAGTCGGAGGTATTATGGGCGTTATGGTTGTTGTCTTGCTTGTCCTGTTTGGATTGCTGCGGTTCTGGCTGCGGCGAAGGTTGTTTGGGATTCTTCTTCTGCATATACTGCGCCATTGCAAGGTTATACCTTACCCTGTCGTCTTTTGGATCTGCCCTCAACGATTCCTTGAATGACTCAACGGCTTTATCGTATTGCTTGGTAAAATAATAAATGCAACCCATATTGTGGTTGACGGCTTTCCTTATCAGTCTTGACGGGGCATGGGCAACACTTTTTCCGTATTCTTTCATCGCATCTTGTCCCATACCCTGTCTGAAATACGTATTGCCCAAATTATAATGGGCTTTGAAATTAGTGCTGTCAGAAGCTATGGCTTTCTTGAAGTTGATTATTGCCAACGAATCTTGCTTCTTGTTGAAAGAAACATTGCCTT
>CAVHBF010000105.1:2221-6673 GCA_963634195.1 Bacteroides thetaiotaomicron
TGTGTGTCTGGACTTTTGTTTTCGTCTGGGCTGTTGCCGTCAGACAAAAAGCCAAAGCAACAATGGCTGTCCACGTCCTTGACCTGTCGCTCCGTTCCCACAGCCGTTTCCATTTTTCACCGTAATGACTCTTGCGGTACTGGACCAACACTTCCATTGTCAACAAAAACAGAGCCATTGCCGCAAACCATGGAAACAGCTCTTCGTATTCGGAATATGTCACCATACCCAGCTCCGAAGACTGAAGTTTGTTCAGCTCTCCAAGAAGCTGTTCTTGAGCAGAGGCGGAATTGTCCACATGTATATATGTGCCATCCGTTCTTTTTGCAATGTCTTTGCACATCTGTTCATTAAGCCGCGAAACCACGACTTGCCCGGCCATATCGCGCAAATAACTGCCACCCACTTTAACAGGAGAACCACCTGTTTCGCCTATCCCTAAAACAAAAACGTTTATATCATTATTTTTCAACTCTTTGATAATATCATCTTCGCCTCCCTCGTGATCTTCGCCATCAGTAATAATTACAATCGCTTTCTTTACGCCCTTTTGAGCAGTAAAACTGCGTCTGCTGACAGACAGAGCCTCGGCTATTGATGTGCCCTGAGTTGGGATTGTGCCGGTGTTGACCGCATCAAGGAACATCTTCACGGAAATGTTGTCTGCAGAAATAGGAACTTGCAGGAATGCGTTGCCAGCAAAAACCACCAGAGCTATCTTATCATTATCCAGACGGTTGCAAAGGGAGGAGACAATCTGTTTTGCCTTGTCAAGGCGAGTGGGGACTACATCTTGCGCCAACATGGAATTTGAGACATCCAGAGCAACGACCACTTCAATACCTGTCACCATATCGGTCTTCTGCCGTGTCCCCAATTGCGGACGGGCAAATGAAATAACGAGAAGAAACAATGCAGATGCCAACAACGAAAACTTGACCCAAATCCTTTTTTCTGACACATTTGCGAAAAGCGACTTGAGGTCCTCCCATTTTCCCAACTTGCATAGGAGTCTGCGCCTTTTCTTCATGTTGAGAGCAAACAACAGCACCAATGCGGGAATTGCCATGAGGACATACAAATATTCTGGACTTTCAAATCTGAGCATCTTAAAGAATCGTTTTTTGTTATGGCACTTTTCTTAGTATCGTGTTTTTCAACACCATCTCAAGCAGGAGTGCAATTATGCCGACAAGTATAAACGGCTGATAGAATTCATGCAGTCTGGAGAAACGGGTGGTCGTTATACGGGACTTCTCCAGCTTGGATATGTCACTGTAAATATTTTCAAGTTCTTGGTTGTTTTTTGCCCTATAGTACTTTCCTTTTGTTATGGTTGCTATTTCCTTCAGCATTTTGGTGTCGATCTCTACAGGCATACTGACATATTGCACTCCGCCGCCAGGCAAGGGGTAAGGATATTTCGCATTTCCATTTGTGCCGACACCGATCGTATAGATGCGTATGCCAAGTGATTTTGCCATTTCTGCAGCGGTAAGCGGTGATATCTCACCCATATTGTTCGATCCATCAGTAAGCAGTATGACAACTTTGCTTTTGGCTTTGCTCTCCTTCAGACGGTTGATGGCGTTAGCGATTCCCATACCTATCGCCGTACCGTCTTCTATCATGCCGGTGGCCGGGAGATCACACGTGATGTTTGAAAACATCTGTAGAAGAGCAGCGTGGTCTGTGGTCAATGGACACTGTGTGAAAGCCTCTCCAGAGAAAACAGTCAGTCCGATGTTGTCGTTTTTCTGTCTGTTAACAAAGTCAGACGCAACCTTGCGTGCGGCTTCCACTCGGTTTGGTTTGAAATCCATTGCCATCATGCTGGTTGAAACATCCATCGCCAGCATGATATCAATACCTTCAACTTCAGACTCGCTCCAACTCGCATTCGACTGCGGACGAGCCAACGCCGTCACAATCATTGAAAAACATAGTACTCGCAAGACAAAAGGAAGCCACATCAGTCTCTGCCTTAAGGTCTTTGGTGCAAACAGGTAGGCCTTGGACGAGGCTATTTTCAGAGACGGCTCCTTTCTGCTCTTTATCAGGAAAAACCATATTGCGTACGGGACAAGAAGAAGAAGCAACAAGAAATATGCAGGATAGACGAAGTTCATTTGTTTAAAATTAAACGTGTCAGTACAACATGTTATATACCGTATAGAATGACCATGCAATCAATCCGCAACCAGTGAGCACTATAATGTAATTGGCGGCTACAAGCATTACACGCACCTTGTAGCTGCGTTTTATTTCCGGCGCAACATACTCCTTGTTTTTTTTCCCTCCGGGCTCTTCCTTTGTTGTGTTAACATACTCTACGGCAACCATAAGATTTTTGTCTTTTTCAGCATCACTGCCACTCATTCCCGCGTATTTTATCAAGTCTGTCGCCTCAAACAGCTCCGCGAGCTCTGCGAGCAACTGTCGCGGAGTGCTGTCTGCAAGCCGTCCCAATATTTGCGCGGTTGTCATAGCAGTTGCCTTAAAGCCAAAACGTTTCCCGATATAAATCCGAAGGATGTCAGTAAGTTCTGTATAGAAAAGGTGTGTGTCATCCGTGGAAGACCAGTTCCTCCTTTTCAGCCGGGAAAGGTGTTTCATAGCCACTTTGTGCGGCGGTCCTTCCGACTTAAGTGTTATTTTGGGTACAATACGATGATTGTTCTTTATCTGCAATGCCATATATATGGCGGCAACGAGAAGAACTGCCCCGACAAACCACAGCAAGAACGAGGACTGGAGGTCATTCCAGTCGTAGAATACCCGCGCGTTTTCCATTGGCCCGTTTATCTTGTCAACTTTTGTGGTATCAATGCTCGGCGACACGACTTTAAGGGCCTGCCCTTGGCGACTCTTGTAAACGCTCCCGTCAACCTGTACCTCAATGGGGGGGATGTAGTAGAGTGACGAATCAAAAGATGTGATTTGATATGCCTCTATTATGGATTGCCGTTTCCCGCCGTCAAGATTCTCCTTCTTTTCCGTATAATGGCCCAACACCTCTATGCCCTCCACCAGTTGACTGTCGGGATATTCGGGCATGACAATTATCTGGTTGCTGCCGGCTGTCACTTTCAGTTTCAAAAGCACCTGTTCACCAATATATATCTGGTTCGTGTCCATTTTCATGCTGACAAACACTTGCCCGCATGAATCTGCAGCAAAGAAAAAGAGTATTATGGGGAATATATACTTCAGCATACTTAGTCAAGACTTTGTTTTTCGGAAAATCCGGGGTCACCTCCTCTTGTCAAACAACCTGAGCAAGGCATTTACATAGTTTTCTTCTGTAGAAAAACTGACATAGTCAACATTCAGTGAACCAAAAAACTCCGACAGAGCCAACTCGTGTTCAATCCAATGGCATGCATGGGCGTCCCTGACTTTTCTTGACGATGAATCTATAACCATTTCTTCACCGGTCTCACTGTCATTCACCTTGACAAGCCCCATGTCGGGCAATTGCTCCACAAAGCGGTCGTATATCTGTATTGCAGCCATCTCGTGCCTGCGTGAAGCAATCGTCATTGTCTTTCTGTAATCAATCCTCTCAATGAAATCGCTCAGCACAAAGACGGTACTGCGTTTCTTTTGGGTGTTGACAAGGAACTCAAGGGCATTGGCAAGATTTGTACCCGTTCCCTCCGGTTCAAGCTCCAGCAACTCACGTATGATATATAGAATATGCTTCTTCCCTTTGAGCGGCGGAATGTATTTTTCTATCTTGTCTGAATAGAAAACCACTCCTATCTTGTCATTGTTTTCTATGGCGGAATATGCCAACGTGGCAGCAATTTCGGTTATCGTGTCACGCACCGGGCCGTTAAAGGTTCCGCATCCCAAACTGCCCGACACGTCAACCATAAGCAGCACGGTAAGCTCGCGTTCTTCCTCAAACAGCTTAGTATACGGGCGACAGAATCTGGCCGTAACATTCCAATCAATGTCGCGGATGTCATCCCCTGCCTGATACTCTCTCACCTCAGAAAAGGACATGCCCCTCCCCTTGAACGCAGAGTGGTACTCACCGGCAAACACGTTGCTAGACAGAACTCGCGTCTTGATATCTATCTGCCGTACCTTTCTCAGTAATTCTGCGGTGTCCATTACAAAAACGGATTAATTTGGTTGTCAAGAAGAGGGAAACGGGAACTATGATATTTTCACATTTTCAAGAATGTGGGATATGATATTGTCTGTATCTATGTTGTTCGCTTCCGCTTCATAGGTCAATCCTATTCTGTGGCGCAGCACATCATGAGCCATTGCCCTGACATCGTCAGGAATTACATAACCGCGGTGTTTCAAAAAGGCGTATGCCCTTGCCGCAAGTGCCATATTGATGCTCGCACGCGGCGAAGCTCCAAAACTTATGGTGTGTGTGATGTCTCCCATACCATATCTGTCCGGATACCTCGTTGCGAAAACAATATCCGT
>CAVHBF010000106.1:0-6672 GCA_963634195.1 Bacteroides thetaiotaomicron
GTACTCCTATATACAAAAGGCGTGCCAAAGCCGCCGCCGATGCGTGCTTTCTTTGAGCCATGTGCAAAAAACACGGCCGGCAAGGAAACTGGCTGTCTGTCCTTGTCGGCCGTGTTGTGCAGCTCATGCGCTGCGATCTTCTATCCCGTGTATGCCCCGTCCTTGGCTTCGAATATCACTGACGGTTCATGTACTTCCACGGTGTGCCAGACCCCTTTGGGTATCTGGCATCCGTATGTGCCGTCGGAGGGACAGAGGGTGACACGTTTCACTTCTGTGAACACCGGGCTGTCGCCGTCTCGTGTCTGCTCGTAGATGACCTCGTCGAGTCTGCCCGCGAGACATATCACGGTTTCGGAAGTCTCGGCGTGACGGTGGATTGGCACTTCGGTGTCCGGCAGCAGGGCATTGAGCATACGCTGGCTGGTGTCGGACGGCGAAGTGCGCATATCATGGTTCTGACGCCGGCGCGCATTGGTCCTGGCCTGCTCAAGGAGACAGTCCAGAAATTCTTTGTCAATGGTCATTGCGTGCGCTATGCCTCGTTTATGATGTCAAGGGTGTCGCTTGCCACAAGGAGTTCCTCATCGGTAGGTATGACACATACGGTCACTTTGCCGCCGGCGGCGGAGATTGTGCCTTCCTGGCTGCGGTTGGCCTTGTTGGCCACGGGATTGATGACGATGCCCATGTGTTCAAGTCCCTCCATGCTGCCTTTGCGTATCTCGTACTGGTTTTCGCCCACACCGGCGGTGAAGATGATATAGTCCACGCCGCCCATGATGCCGGCGTAGGCGCAGACATACTTGCGTATGCGGTAGTTGTACATGTCGATGGCGAGCTTGCAGCGACGGTCGCCCCCAGCGGCGGCAGAGAGTATTTCGCGCATATCCGAGAACCTGCCGGTAATGCCCAGCATACCCGACTCCTTGTTGAGCAGATCGGAGGCCTGCCTTGTATCAAGCCCGAGTTTGTCCATGAGAAGAAGGATGGCCGAGGGATCCATGTCGCCGGTGCGCGTGCCCATGATCAGCCCCTCGAGCGGCGTGAGCCCCATGGACGTATCCACGCACCTGCCACCTTTTATGGCAGCGATTGACGCCCCGTTGCCTATGTGGCAGGTGATGACGTTTTTCTCGCGGGGGGCAAAACCGTAGATTTCGGCAGCGCGTGCGAGCACATAGCGGTGGCTGGTGCCGTGGAAGCCGTAGCGGCGGATGCCGTAGTCCTCGCAGTACCGGTAGGGCAGTGCGTAGGTGTAGGCATAGTCGGGCATGGTCTGGTGGAACGATGTGTCGAACACTCCTACCTGCTTTACTCCCGGAAGCTTGGCCGTTACGGCGTTGATACCCTTGAGATGGGCTGGATTGTGGAGCGGTGCGAGGCTTTCGTACTTTTTCCACTCGGCGAGTACTTCGGGGGTCAGTTCAAGGCTCTTGGTGAACTTGCCCCCATGGGCGATGCGGTGGCCCACGGCGTTGATCTCACCAAGGCTGTGGATGCAACCCTTGACCGGGTCGGTGAGTGTGCTGAAGATGAGTTCCACGCCGACATCGTGTGTCGGCACTGCGGTGGTGACGGTTTCCTTGACGGGACTCTTGGTTTTGAGGAACGAGTCCTCAAGACCCACCTTCTCAATGCCTCCGGCGGCCATGACGCTTCTGTCGTCCATGTTGTAGAGCTTGTACTTTATGGACGAGCTTCCACAGTTCAATACGAGTATGTTCATTGATGTTGCGTTTTGAGTGTTCAGGGGTTATATATTTATATAATGTGTGTAACGTGGGACGGCTCAGATGCGTTTTGCGGCAATGGCCTGATTGGCGGTGATGGCAATCATCTTGTAAATGTCGTCGACGTTGCATCCGCGCGAGAGGTCATTGACAGGTCGCGCTATGCCCTGCAGTACGGGACCGATGGCTTCGGCGTTGCCCAGCCGCTGAACGAGTTTGTAGGCTATGTTGCCGACCTCAAGGTTGGGCACGATGAGCACATTGGCCCTGCCCGCTACCGGGGAGCCCGGGGCCTTGAGCCTGGCTACGGTTGGCACGATGGCGCAGTCGGCCTGCAGTTCGCCGTCAATGCTTAGATCCGGCTTCATCTGCTTGGCTATGGCGGTAGCTTCTATGACTTTGTCGACCACTTCGTGTTTGGCTGAGCCATATGACGAAAAGCTCAGCATGGCCACGCGCGGTTCGGCGAATCCCGCCACGGCTTTGGCTGTCTGGGCGGTGCATACGGCAATCTGCCCCAGCTGGTTGGCATCGGGCACAGGGGTTACCGCCACGTCGCCCATCACGAGCACTCCGTCCTCTCCGTACTGTGGGGTTTTTGTAAGGAGCAGCATGGCTCCGCTGACGCAGGTGATGCCGGGTGCTGTCTTGATTATCTGCAGGGCAGGGCGGAGCACGTTGCTCGTGGCGTTGCGCGCTCCGGCCAGTTGTCCGTCGGCCTTGCCCAACTTGATCATCATGCAGCCGTAGTACAGCGGGTCTTTGACTTTCTCGCGAGCTTCTTCAAGGGTGAGGCCTTTGCGCTTGCGCAGTTCTGCCAGAATCTGGGCGAACTCCTCTATGTCGGCGGCTTTGCGGGGGTTGACTATTACGTCTGGTGTGATGTGGCTGAGACCCATAGTCCGGGCCTCGTCCATGATTTCCTCTTCGTCGCCGAGGAGCACAATGTCGGCGAGGCTGTCGGCAATGGCACGGTCGGCGGCAGCAAGAGTCCTCTCTTCCGTGCCCTCGGGGAGCACGATGCGCTGTGTGTCTTTCTTGGCGCGTTCAATGAGTTTGGCAATAACGTCCATGACAAATTGTATGTTTCCAGTTGTTTCGTTTTTCCGTAGGTGTCGGCAGGGTACATACGCGCAGCCCGCTTTTTCCTACCGAGTGGCAAAAGTAAGAAAAAAACGGCACTCCGAGTGGGGTTTGACCTGTTAAGTGACGGGGGGAGAAACGTGCAGATGCAAAAACCGGCGGGCAGCCACGGCTATTCCTTGTTGAACCGGTAGGCGAGGGGGCTTTTCCCTGTGTGGCGCTTGAAGAACTTTCCGAAAAACGACTGGTTGGAGAAGCCCAGCGTGTCGGCGATTTCCGCCACGCTCATGGTGGAGTTGGTGAGGAGGTTCTGCGCCTCTCCGATGAGGAAGATGTTTATCCACTGGCTGGCGGTGTGTCCAGTCACCTGCTTTGTGGTGGCGGAGAGATATTTGGGGGTGAGACACATCTGGTTCGCGTAGAATTCCAGGCGGTGCCGTGTACGGTAGTTGTCATTGACGAGCGACAGGAATCTGGCTGTCAGGATGTCGTTGTTGTTGTTGGCTGCAAACGATGATTTGAGGAGCGAGATGATGACGGTTTGCTGCCACAGCAGGAACGAGTGGGTGAGTTCTTTCAGCAGGGAGTAGCGGTAGGGGTCGGTGACGGTGCGTATGGTCAGCACCATGAGGTCTCTCATTTTGACGAAGAAGTCCTGCTGTACCGGCGGCAGGTTGAGTATGGTCTGTTCCCTGAAGAACATCAGGGCATCGACCAGAGGGATGCTTTTCGTATAGCGTATACCGTGCTGGAAGACGGGGTTTATGGATATGACGGAACAGTCGAAGCCGGACGATACGCGGAGCGTGGTGATGGTGGTATGCGGAAATATGGCGATTTGCTGACCGGCCGTAAGCTCGCGCATATAGTTGTTGGCTCTGATGACGGCACGGCCGCTGTGGCAGATGCAGAACGTGATGCTGTTGCCCGTGTTTTCGGTGAATGTTTTTCTTAGTCTGCCGCTGTCGTAGCCGAAAGCTATGTAGATTTTCTCGCGGTAGAAATATTCCTGTCTGAAGAAAGGGAAAGGAGAGGTGTAGATCTTCATGTACGGTCTGCGGTTTGCGGCTACAAGTCCTTGTAGTACGGGATGTCGTCGAGGAATGTCACTGCCATCGCCGAGTAGTCAATGCGACAGCAATAGTGTGACAGCCCGTTGGTTATGATGATATATGGCACCCGCAGCACCTGGTTGTAGCTGTTGGCCTGCATGAACGTTTTCTTGCCGATGGAGACCCGCGGCGACTTGTATTCCACAATGACAAGGGGGTCAAGCGAGGAGCGGTACACCACCGAGTCGCAACGGCGTGACATTCCGTTGAGGCAGATGCTTGTCTCATTGGCTATGAGGGAGGAGGGATAACCCTTGTGGTTCACAAGAAACGAGACGAAATGCTGCCGCACCCATTCTTCGGGAGTGAGTCGGACAAACCTTTTGCGCAGCGGGTCGAAGACAAAGGCTTTCCCTCCGTCCTGTTTGATTTTTGCGTTTATGGGTGGCAGGTTTAACGGAAACATTTATTATTTTTGCAAGAGAATCCGAACTCCGGCACGCCGTACATTTTTTATATGTGTGGTATACGGGTAGTGCGGAGCTTGGTTTTGTGCCGACAAAGGTAGCGCAAACGAAAGACAAGATGAAGAAAAACGGCAGGTTTTTGCCTTTTGCGTTCCTGCGGCAGCGCGACCGGAGACAGGAAAAACAGCGGAAAAATGATGAAAACCAAACAGGAGATAACCCGCAACTGGCTGCAGCGGTACACAAAGACGCCACTGGACAAGTTCGGCAAATTCATACTGCTCACTAATTTCAACAATTACGTTGACTTGTTTTGTGAGCAGGCGGGAATTCCTGCTCCGGACTACAGTGCCAATATGAGAATGGCTACAGCCGGTGACTTTACGATTGTCAATTTCGGCATGGGCAGTCCCAATGCAGCACTGGTGACCGATCTGCTCTCTGCCGTGAGCCCCGAGGCCTGTCTGTTTCTCGGCAAATGCGGCGGGGTGGGTGCCAACACCCAGCTTGGCGATTTCCTGCTTCCCGTTGCCGCCGTAAGGGGCGAGGGAACGAGCAACGACTATTTCCCGGCAGAGGTGCCCGCACTTCCACACTTCATTCTGCAGCGCGTGGTTTCGAGTGCGCTCAAGGAATTCCGGCTGCCCTACTGGGCGGGAGTGGTGTATACCACCAACCGCCGCGTGTGGGAACATGATGACAAATTCAAGGACTATCTTCGCCGGACAAGGGTGATGGGTGTCGAAATGGAGTGTGCCACGCTGTTTTCGTGCGCAAGTTTCAACCGCATGGTCATGGGTGCGCTGCTTCTTGTCAGCGACAGTCCAATGCTGCCGGAGGGGGTCAAGACCACGGAGAGTGACCGCAAGGTGACTGCCGAATATGCCCATGTGCACGTCAGGGTGGGCATGGAAGCTCTTAGAATGGTCGCCGCCGGGGCCGCAATGCAAGACGGTATGAAATACGAACCATAAATACAGGCAGAAACAAACAGGAGCATGCTGCCTGACCTGCCGCAAGGACAATACAAACAATACAAATGCCAAACGAAATTACATTTGATGCGATTGTACGTGATGTAGAGGCAAAGAAATTCAAACCCGTCTATGTGCTGATGGGGGAGGAGGCGTATTATATAGACCGGATCCAAAAAGCAATCCTTGAAAACGCTCTTTTGCCGGAAGACCGTGATTTTTGTCTCAGCATATTCTATGGCGGCGAGACTACTGCAAACGAGGTCATCAACGCTGCGCGCAGTTTTCCCATGGGCGAGCGACTTCTCGTGGTGCTCAGGGATGCAGGAGACCTCAGGGACGTGGATGAACTGTCGGTATATCTCGCCAATCCGCAACCCACCACTGTCCTGTTGCTGGTGAACAAGGGCGGCACTTTTGACCGCCGCAAGAAATTCATGGTCATGTCGGGAAAAATAGGAGTGGTGTATTCTACGCCAAAAATATACGACAGTCACCTGCCTGCAATCATTTCGTCGTTTTTCCGTGACAGGGGAATGTCCATCGAACCCAAGGCGGTCAGCGTGATTGCAGATTCGATAGGGACGGACATTGCCAAGCTCTATTCGGAAATGAACAAGCTCGCGGATATTGTCGGGACAGATTTCCGTACTATCACTCCTGCCATTGTGGAGCAGTATATAGGTATCAGCAAGGACTTCAATGTGGTTGAGTTTACCGACGCCCTTGTCGCCAGAAATTCTTTCAAGGCTTTTCAGATTGCGAAATATTTTGACGAAAACCAAAAGCAGTACCCGCTGCCTAAAATACTGCCGGTACTCTTCCGCACTTTCTCCCAACTCATGATAGCCTGCTATGCTCCAGCCAAAGACAAGAAGAGTCTGTCGGAGTATCTGGGACTGCACCCCTATATAGTGGAGAAGAGTGTTATTCCCGCTCTCAGAAATTACTCGGCCTCCAAGATTTTGTCAGTCCTGATGGCCATTAGAGATGCCGATGAACGGAGCAAGGGGATGGGTGGTATCAGTATATCTGAAGGAGACTTGCTGAGAGATCTCATTTTTTTCATTCTGCACTGATTTTTCATCAAAGAGAGGGGGAGGGAAGGCTCCGTTTGGCTGTTTACACCCCTGTTTCATCATTTTCCGCCGACAAAAAAAATGCCGTTTTTCTCCTTTGCGCAAGGGGAAAAACGGCATTTTCCGAGGTCTGAGATTTCGTTGTTTCCGCAACTGATTGTGTCTGGTCTGAAAGAGGGGTGAAATCCCGTAAAATAGAGTGGATTTTCCGCAGACAAGGCGGTTTAGCGTTTTTTAACAGTTAAATAATGAAAGTTTTGTTTTAAAACAACAAACAACAACAC
>CAVHBF010000107.1:0-6619 GCA_963634195.1 Bacteroides thetaiotaomicron
ATTCTGGACATGGCCATTGAAAACAAGTGCAAGAGCCTCGAGGAAGTCAAAGCCCTTCCGATGGGGAACGGCACCGTGGCCCAGGCCGTGACAGACCGTAGCGGTATCACCGGCGAGAAGATGGAACTTGACGGCTACAAGGTCATCGAGGGCGACAATGTTTCCGTCTACAACCATCAGGGAAAGAACATGCTTTGCACCATGGTGCAGCTTTCCACCCCCGTGGGCGAAGAAGTGGGACACCAGGTTGCGATGCAAGTGGCAGCCATGAACCCTGTCTCGATTTCAGAGGCTGACGTGCCGGAAGACATAAAGGCAAACGAGCAGAAAGTCGCAGTGGAAAAGACAATTGAAGAGCAGGTGGAAAAGGCCGTTCAGGCAGCCTTGAAGAAAGCAGGCTACAATCTGTATATTGCAGAAAACGAGGAGCATATTGCCGAGGGTATAGCCAAGGGCAATATCACTGAAGAACAGGCCGAAGACATCCGCAGAATCAAGAAAGAAACGGCGGCACAGAAACAGGCCAACATGCCGCAGCAGATGATTGAAAAAATTGCCCAGGGGCGCATGAACAAGTTCTTCAAGGAATCTTGTCTGCTGAACCAGGACTATATCATGGACGGCAGCAAGACGGTGGACTCGTTCATCAAGGAAGCGGACAAGAACTGCACAGTCGTTGCGTTCACACGCTTCACTTTGCGTGCCGAGTAGTCTGCCGCAGACTTTTCGCAAACACCAGTAACGGACCGGTTGCACAAGCATTTGCAACCGGCCCGTTACTGTCTCGTGAAACGAGAACTGCAAAAGTTTTTCGCCAAATGGCAGACTTCCTTTTCCTTTGTCTGAAAAATCATGCGTTTTCGGCCGGACAATGGCGGTAACGATGATTTTTGTAATTTTGTTGCACTTTCTTTTGCTTGTTTGGAGAAAAGGGCATAACTTTACAGTGGGATGAGCCGGGCATGATGCCCATGTGTGCCATGCCGGTGTTTCCGTGCCGCGGTGCATGCCGGGTGGTCAAACCAATAGTCTGTCTGCAATTTTTTACATCTATATCTATGGAAAACACTACGAATTTGGCTGCGGACAAGGCAAAGAGCCTTGTCGGGAATTATTTTACCCCCCCCCAGACCGTCTGAGAACGCTGATTCAAGGCACGCCACAGAGGGCGGCAAGGAAACGGGAATCCGGCATTTGGCCCGGACTGCACTTGTGCTCCTGTTTGTGTCGTGCTGCGTCATGGCATCGGCGCAGCAGGTGGCGGTGACCCTTGTGGCGGCCGGCACTCTCCCGAACAAAATAGGCGAAAAGCAGAAGAACGAAATCACGAGTCTGAAAGTGTCAGGACCGATCAACGGAACGGATGTGGCGTATCTGCGCGAAATGGCGGGAAAGGACGAAACAAATTTCTGGACATACGGCGAACTCGTTGACTTGGATTTGACTGACGCAAACATTGTGGAGGGCGGAGGCTTATATTACAGGGACAGAGAGTTGGGCGATTTGTATACGGAAACAAACGTGCTCGGGGTATACATGTTTTTTGGCTGTCAACTGGAGAGTATAAGACTGCCCAACTCCGTGACGAGCATTGGGAATGCTGCGTTCTACCGTTGCGATTACCTGACTTCAGTGACCATCCCCAATTCCGTGAAGAGTATCGGTGACTATGCGTTCTACAGTTGCCCTCTCCTTTCCATCTCCATTCCCAACTCTGTGACAAGCATCGGCGAGGGGGCTTTCCGTTATTGCGGTGACTTGACTTCCGTCACCATCCCCAATTCCGTGACAAACATTGGCGAGGCTGCATTCTATGAATGTTCAAGCCTGACCTCCGTCAATATCGGCAACTCCGTGAAAAGCATCGGCAATTTTGCGTTCTATCTTTGCTCAAGCCTGACTTCAGTGACCATTCCCTGTTCCGTGACGAGCATTGGTTATAGGGCCTTCAGTGGATGTCCCATCGACACATTGATACTGGAAGATGGGGATTCCGTGTTAGGCGTAGGCTTAGATGGCCTGCCGTATTCCATCAGGAAATTATATCTTGGACGCTATTTTTCCGGAAAAGAACTTTATTACTATAATTTGGAAGAGGTTACGATAGGACCCAGAATTACTGCCGTCAAGGATTCCCTCTTTTGGTTTTGCGGAGGACTGATTTCTGTGACCATCCCCAACTCCGTGACGAGCATCGGTAAGTGTGCATTCTATAAATGTTCAAGCCTGACCTCCGTCAATATCGGCAGCTCCGTGAAGAGCATTGGCAACAACGCCTTCTCGGATTGTTCAAGCCTGACCTCTGTGACCATCCCCAACTCCGTGACAAACATTGGCGAGGCTGCATTCCGGTGTTGCCGGAATCTGGCATCCGTGACCATTTCTGACTACGTGACTGACATCGGCTATGAGGCGTTCTATCAATGCTCGAGTCTGTCCTCCGTGAGCATACCCAATTCTGTGACGGGCATCGGCGAACGCGCGTTCTTTGAATGCTACAGTCTCTCTTCCGTCAGTATCGGCAACTCCGTGAAGGACATCGGGAAATCTGCATTTAGTGCTTGCACGGGTCTGACTTCCGTCACTATCCCCAATTCAGTGACGAACATCGGCGAATGTGCGTTTTCCAATTGCTACGACTTGACTTCCGTCAATATTGGCAATTCAGTGACGAACATCGGGGTACGTGCGTTCAGTAATTGCCAAGACCTTGCCGAACTGGCTGCTCTATGCACTACGCCACCTGTCTGCGGCTACTGGGCCTTGTGCGACATTAACAAAAACAGCTGCACGCTGTTTGTGCCCGCTGGTTCACTGCCGGCATATAAGGCTGCCGACCAATGGAAGGATTTCTTCCTCGTCGGCGAGGTTGACCCCACGGGGGTAAGGCTGCCCGAAAGCGGTGCGGAAAGTACAGTGGTCGGGCGTTATGATGCCAGCGGCCGTCTGATGAACGGGCCGTTCAGAGGGCTGAATATCCTGAAGATGAGCGACGGCACCGTGAAGAAAGTGATGGTGAAGTAGACCGGGCTGCATTAATCCCGGCCTGTGCCGAAAGCCGGGGAACAGAGAAATGCCGCCCGTGGCGAAGAAGCTTTCGCCACGGGCGGCAAACGGTATTGCTTGTCCGAGGAATCCTGTTATCTGGCAGGCTCGCACAGTTCCGTAAGGATGCCGGCAGTGCTTTTGGGGTGCATGAAGCCAATCATCATTTTTTCCGCTCCCGGCCGCGGCTGTTTGTCGATAAGCCTAAGCCCTTTTCCCTCAGCCTCGACCAGAGCCTCGGCGACCCCGTCTTCAACCGCAAAAGCGACATGATGAACGCCTTTGCCACCTTTCTCCAGCCATTTGGCAATGGCGGAGTCGGGTGAAGTGGGTTCCAGCAGCTCTATTTTCACTTCCCCTATTTTAAGGAAAGCCGTCTTGACCTTCTGGTCTGCGACCTCTTCCACTGCATAGCATTTCAACCCCAGTACATTTTCGAAGTAAGGGAGTACGGCATCTATGCTCTCAACGCCAATTCCGAGATGATCTATTCTTGAAAGTTTCATATTGGTTAGAATTTGAAATGTGGCACAAAGATACCTTTTTATTCGCAACACCGGGTTGTTTTATGCCGCAAAAATATCAGTTGCCCTGCTATGCGTCAAAACCAACCGGGTCGGGTGTAACCAGTGTGTGCCGGACGGTTTTGTTTTTTTGAAAATAACATTGCCGCTTTTGAAGAATAATTGCCTGCCGCGGCATTATTAAGCGAAAAAATGTGTAGTTTTGCATTAAACTAATTCGTGATGGAGTATACAGAAACCGACATAAAGGGAGTGTGGATTCTGAAGCCGCAGGTGTTTGAAGACGCGCGCGGTTATTTCATGGAGACATTCCGCGAGGAAGACTTCTGCGACAAGATAGGCAAGACGCATTTCGTGCAGGACAATGAATCAAAATCTTCGTATGGCGTCCTGCGCGGACTTCATTACCAGAAAGGAGAGTGGTCGCAGGCAAAGCTGGTGAGAGTCATTGCCGGTGCGGTTCTGGATGTCGCCGTAGACTTGCGCAGGTCCTCGCCCACTTTCGGCAAACACGTTGCGGTTGAGCTCTCATCGGAAAACAAGAAGCAGCTGTTTGTACCACGCGGATTCGCGCACGGTTTTCTTGTCCTTTCACCCACGGCGGTTTTCTCGTACAAGGTAGACAACAAATACATACCGTCGGCGGAAGCGTCCATACTCTATGACGACCCGTCTGTGGGCATAGAGTGGCCGATACCGCGGAAAGACATTATCCTTTCAGAAAAGGATATCTGCGGAACGCCTTTCGGGAACGCTGTCCTTTTTGATTAACAGACAGCCAGACGAAGAAACAGGCATGAGGAACATACGTAATTTTTGCATTATAGCACATATAGACCACGGGAAGTCGACATTGGCCGACCGCCTGCTGGAGTTTACCAAGACCGTTGATGTAAAAGAAGCCCAGATCCTTGACGACATGGACTTGGAGCGGGAAAGGGGCATAACCATCAAAAGCCATGCCATCCAGATGGAATACGAGCACGACGGGCAGAAATACATACTGAACCTCATAGACACTCCGGGGCATGTGGATTTCTCCTATGAGGTGAGCCGCAGCATCGCCTCGTGCGAGGGTGCGCTGCTGGTTGTCGACGCGACGCAGGGAGTGCAGGCGCAGACAATAAGCAATCTGTATATGGCCATAGACCACGACCTTGAGATTGTGCCGGTCATCAACAAGTGCGACATGGACAATGCCATGCCGGAGGAAGTGGAGGACGAGATAACAGACCTGCTGGGGTGCAGCAGGGACGACATCATCAGAGCGTCGGGCAAGACGGGTCTGGGCGTGGACAAAATCCTTGAAGCCGTGGTGGAGAGAGTCCCCGCCCCAAGCGGAAACCCGGACGCGCCCCTGCAGGCACTGATCTTCGACTCCGTGTTCAACCCGTTCCGTGGCATCATCGCCTATTACAAGATTGTCAACGGCACTCTGAGGGCAGGAGAGAGAGTCCGCTTCGTCAACACGAAGAAAGAGTACAACGCAGACGAAATAGGCGTGCTGAAAATGGAAATGAAGCCGACGCGGGAGATAGGGTGCGGCAACGTAGGCTATATTGTGAGCGGAATAAAGACCGCTACCGAGGTCAAGGTCGGCGATACGATTACTTCCGTAGACAATCCTTGCGACAAGGCGATATCCGGTTTTGAGGAAGTGAAGCCGATGGTTTTTGCGGGCATATACCCCATTGCAACGGAAGATTTCGAGAATCTCCGCAGTTCGCTGGAAAAACTGCAGCTGAATGACGCCTCCCTGACATTCAGCCCCGAGAGTTCCGTGGCTCTGGGTTTCGGTTTCCGCTGCGGTTTCCTCGGCCTGCTGCATATGGAGATAGTGCAAGAGCGTCTTGACCGCGAATTTGACATGGATGTCATAACGACGGTGCCCAATGTCTCATACAAGGTGTTTACGAAAAAAGGAGAGGTGCTTGAAGTACACAACCCATCGGACATGCCGGACCAGACAGACATAGACCATGTGGAAGAACCGTATATCCGTTCAAGCATCATAACTTCGGCGGCGTATATAGGGCCGATAATGACCCTTTGTCTGGGCAAGAGGGGCGAGCTGGCAAAACAGGAGTTTGTGGCGGGAAACCGCGTGGAAATCGTTTTCGACATGCCCTTGGGCGAGATTGTGATTGACTTCTACGACAAGCTGAAGAGCATATCGCGCGGTTACGCCTCGTTCGACTATCATCAGAACGGTTTCCGCAAGAGCAATCTGGTAAAGCTGGACATATTGCTCAACGGAGAGCCCGTGGACGCGCTGTCTACGCTGACACATGCGGACAACGCCGTTGCGTTCGGGCGCAGGATGTGCGAGAAGCTGAAGGAACTGTTGCCCCGACAACAGTTTGACATAGCCATACAGGCCGCCATAGGCGCGAAAATAATAGCGCGCGAGACCGTAAAGCAAGTGCGCAAGGATGTCACGGCAAAATGTTATGGAGGTGACATAAGCAGGAAGCGCAAATTGCTTGAGAAGCAAAAGCGCGGCAAGAAAAGAATGAAGCAGATAGGGAATGTGCAGGTGCCACAAAAAGCCTTTCTCGCCGTTCTGAAACTTGATTGAAACAGCCACGGTCCTCCCCCTGCGGCGAGCAGCAGTTACTTTGGAAACAGAAAATCGTCATACAATGTCTATCGTGCGTTTTTTCCTGATGATTGCGATGTTGAGCTTTTCCCTGTCCGTTTCCGGGCAGTCGGAAAAGTTCCTCCGTTACATCGAGAAATACAGTGACATCGCCATATCCCAGATGAAAAAGCACAAGATACCCGCAAGTATCACCATGGCACAAGGCCTGCTTGAAAGCGGTGCCGGCACAAGCACCTTGGCCGTGAAAGGGAACAACCATTTCGGGATAAAGTGCCATAATGACTGGACAGGTCCTTATATGCTGAGAACAGACGACGCTCCCAACGAAAGGTTCCGCGTTTACAGAACTGCAGAGGAAAGTTACGAGGACCACTCCCTGTTTCTTGTCGGCAGGCGCCGTTACTCCCCGTTGTTCGCGTTGCCGATAACGGACTACAGAGGGTGGGCG
>CAVHBF010000108.1:0-6616 GCA_963634195.1 Bacteroides thetaiotaomicron
GACTTTGTCAATTAAAACGGTAATTTTAACTTTGCAACCGTAAAAATCAGCCAAAAACAGCACCCTCTCATGGTGTTGCGCTAAACTTCATTAAAAATGAATGACAGAATCAAGCAAATTCAACTTGCTCTCAACATGTCGCAGAAGGATTTCGCCGAGGCCATAGGTATAGCTCCCGGTGCTCTTTCAAACATTTACTCCGGTCGCACGAATGCCACGGGCAATCATGTCAATGGAATACACAAGGCTTTCCCCAATATCAATGTAAATTGGTTGATGTTTGGCGAGGGCGACATGTATGTTGATGCCGGACAATCGGCTGTACATGATAACCCTGTTTCGTCTGACGACCAGCCTAACAACGACAGCGAAATGGTGTCATTTGCCGGTGATTTGTTTGCTGCCCGTTCCGATGCTTCCGGCACTTTTGTTCCATCCAGAAGAGTTGTTTCGGACAAGCCGAATTCCCGTGATGCAGCACACTCTGCACACCATTGTATGTCTGAATCAAGCGTCCAGCATTCGGCTATTTTGGACTGTCAAAACGAAGCGAAAAAAATTGACATTGTTAAACCGAAAATAAAGGAAATAAGAGTTTTTTACGATGACGGTACTTACGAGACCTTTGTCCCGTCAAAGTGAAATGCTGTCATCTGCGGAAAGGGGTGTTTTCGTATTTTCGCAGACGGTTTCGTATTCTGGAATGGTTTCGCGTATCCGCTTGGGCAGTTTGCGAACCACAAGGGCATAACTGTGTCTGACAAGTCTTCTGACAAGATTATCGGGCAGCGAGCCATATATGTTGAGCTGGTTCCAATGGCGTTTGTTCATGTGGAAGGCGGGGGAAATGTCCGGATACGTGTCGCGCAGGGAAACGGCATAGTCTGGATCACATTTAAGGACGAACCACTCGGTGTCTTCAAGGTCTATCATAGCAAAGATTTTGCCCATGACCCTGAATGCGAGGATGGTTTCGTCAAACGGGAAATATTCGCCGGCTTTCGGCAGTGACAGGCAGTAGTCGCGAAGAGTCTCTATATCCATGGTTTCTCTTGATACTTGCGGCAAAGTTATAGTTTTTTTCTGTTTTTCGGGTGCTCCGCTGTATTGTATGCCATATCCGTACGTTTGCGCCGCTGTTGTCACCGTAGCATGAAGCAGGAAGTGCACATCGGCATCGCCGTAACGGCAAGAACAAAAACCGGAATGAAAGTACGTGTGGAGGCAAGTTCTCAAAAGTTCTGTCTAACTTTGCAGGTGAAAGCCTGACTGCGTTTCTGACGGTTTCTCTCAGGGTTCGTAAACGATTAATATCAATATTGTTGATATGCATACTACAGAACTGTTGTTTTTCGGGTGTTTCGTAGCTTTTGTCGTTGCCGTTCTTCTGCTTGATATGCTCGTCATTGACCGCAAGGCGCACGAGGTATCGATGAAAGAGGCCGGAGCGTGGACGGCTGTATGGGTGTGTCTGGCACTTGCCTTTTCGGCTTTTCTGTGGTTTCACGGCGACATGGTGCACGGCATACGCACGTTTGCCGACCTGCAGGAGGTAAGTTCGCGCTATGCTGCACACCTCCAGCTTGACCCTGATGATTTCGGAGCGAGTCTCACGCAGTACCGCCACTATATGACCATCTCCTATATTTCGGGCTATCTCATAGAGAAGACTCTCTCCGTGGACAACCTGTTTGTGATGATGATGATTTTTACGTCGTTCGGGGTGAGCAAAAAGGAGTATCAGCACGTGCTTAACTGGGGAATCCTCGGAGCGATTGTAATGCGTTTCGTATTCATCTTTGCCGGAGCTGCCATCATTGAACGTTTCAAGTGGATACTGCTTGTGTTCGGTGCTTTTCTTGTCTACAGCGGACTGAAGATGTTCTTTGGGCACAGGGACAACAGTCCTGTGGATGTTGAACGGCATCCGGTTGTACGTCTGTTGTCGCGCGTATTCCGTGTCTATCCCAAGTTTCACGGTGACGATTTTGTGGTAAGCGTGTGCAAGGACGAAGCCGGCGTTGCGCAAGTGGTGAAGCGCGGCCAAGGCGGTCGTCTCTACATTACGCCACTGTTGGTCACAGTCGTCTTCATTGAGTTCAGTGACCTCATTTTCGCATTCGACAGCATTCCTGCCGTGTTTTCCGTCTCATTAGACCCGTATGTGGTGTTTTTCTCCAACATCTTCGCCTTGCTGGGTCTGCGGTCCATGTTCTTCCTGCTTGCCGGCGTGGCAGACCGTTTCCGCTATTTGAAGACCGGTGTCTGTGTGTTGCTGCTTTTCATTGGCTTGAAACTGCTCCTGCATGATTTTGTGGAGATTGGCGCAGTGGAGTCGCTGGTCTTCATCATGGCTGTACTTGTGGCGAGCATAGTGTGTTCGTTGGTCGTCCCCAAGACAAAGCGGTAATCTCCGTTGTGCGCATAACTGTACTCACATAGGGTATAGAACTATTTCAGCACTTTATGTCCGTTTTCAATATATATGCCGCGACAGTCCGCCTTGTGTACCCTGTGTCCGTTCAGGTCGTAGATGACAGGGACAGAGTTGCCGGTCTGTACGGATTGTATGGCATCCGTGCCGGTAATCTCGTCCTCAGACAACACCGTGAAGCGCCGTCGTGCGCTGTTGGCGTTCCAGTGGTCTTCCCATTCGCCGCTGTGCAGCACGTCCACGTGAATCTCGTATTCGCCGAGCGGTAATGCAGTGAGGTCAACCGTGCAGCGTGTCTGGTCTGAGAGATTGCTATCGGAATTGCGTGGGATGGTCACGCTGTAAGCGGAGCTTGTGTATGCGGTGGCTTTTGTGGCTGTATTGACAAGCCTGTAGCGCATCAGGGTGCTGAGACTGTTACTGGCGAGGTATGCGGCATAGCCCGAAGTGCCTAGAGTGATGGATGGTGTGTCTTCCGCACAGAAGAACGTCGTTTCCGAATCATTGCCGTTTGTGAGGATTTTGGCGGAGGTGATGGTGACGCGTCCCTCATAGCTGCTTGGCAATACCGTCAGCGTGAAGTCTGAGGGCATGGCAATGGGGTATGTGTGGCCGGTGGTCACTTCGCGGTTGTGGTTGAACTGTACCTCGAGGGTATATTTTCCTGCCCTCAGGGCCTGTGTGCCGTACGTGCCGGTGTAGGAGGTGACAAATTTCAGTATCCATTGCGTGGTGTCCATGCGCTGTGCCACAAAGTGTGAAAGGTAGGCACTGGGCACATTGTAGGTCTCGCCTTCAAGAGCCCCTGTGCCGTGGAGGGTGAGGGTTATGGACCCCCGGGCCTGGCAACGGGTAGTATTGGCAATGTTGAGCGAAATGCCCGCCAGCAGGCTTCCTCCCTCATAGGCAGGTGCCAGAATTTCCGGTTCTCCCACAAGTTTCAGTTCGGGTGTGGTAGCGGTGGGCAGCAGTGTGACATTGCCGTCGCTCACCACCATGGGTACGCTGTTTGCGTTTACCATCTCGCGCCAGTTTTCCCAAACCTCCGGGTCGGAGCTTAGCAGCCGGTGTCCAAGAGGGCGCAGCCAGTAAGTCCCGTTGGAAATGTCGTCCATCTCGTCAAGGTTGAGCGTCCAGTACTCTGGTTCATAGTTCTTGATGTTGTAGAAAGAACTCCATGTCTCTGTGGCAAAAGGAGCTTCAAACACGTGAAGGCACTCACTGCCGTCGGTGAAGAGCCCTATGCCAATGCGTCCGGTGTATGTGCCGTCTTCTCCCTGTACCAGATTGCGGGCACCCACGCCTTTCAGCCGTGCCGGAAAATGTGACCGGATGGTACCTTGGGTGACAGTGAACTGCAGTCCCTCGTCGTTGTTGACAGAGAGCATTACCGGCTGTTCCTCCAGCGGTTCTATCAGTCCATTGTTGGGGTGCATCAGTATGCCCACCTGCTTTTCGTAATACTGCCCGTCGGTACTTGCCGAGCCTGTCACGGCTGCCGTGTTGATGTCGTAGTATCCGTTGTAGAGCCCCGCCCAACCCCAGTTGACGTGTACCAGACCGTTTTCATCGTAGCCGTCGTAGAGGAATGAGTGGTCGCCGCCGAACATCAGTACGGGGCATCCCATGGAGATTTCGTTATAGACGGTTTGCAGGAACTCGTCTCCGGGCAGAATGTCTTTCTCTATGAACCGTGAGGTATAGTCATAATAGTTGTGGATGGACATCCACACTTTGCCCTCGTCGCACTCCGTGCCTTTGGTGTCGGTGTTGCCGTAGTTGGCATGGCTGAGATAGCCGATGTCGCGCATCAGTACGCCGACGGCCTGTGCCTGTTCGTCGGTGTAGCCGTTTGTGTAGGTGGAGAGCATGTTGTCCCAGTCATAGTAGTCATAGGCTTGTGCCCCCTCGCCCCTTATGCCACCAGAAGGACGGTTTTTGGGCCAACGGTGTGCCGACATTACCTGCGCTGCGGCAGTAATGACACATCCCGTAAAGGTGCGTTTGCCGTTGGAGTAGGGGGTGTAGTAGTTATAGGGATATTCCTGGCTCCACTCGGCTTTCACGAGAGGTTTTACATAAGCTTTCGGAAACGATGTGTAGTAGGGTACGATGCTCACGCTGTCCACTTGCACGGATTCTATCGCCCGGACGTAGTCTGCAAGCAGGTTTCTCAGCCCTTGTGGCATATCTGTGTCATTGAGTGAGCCTGTATGGCTATAGCCAAGCACCGTCCCAGCGCGGTCATCTGACGAAACGATGGCAAAGCCTTCTCCGTCGGCGTTGTTGAACAGGTGGAGGGCAGCCTTTGTGCCGTTGTTGCCGCTGTAAGCCCGCGATCCGAGCACTTGTGCCGCATCCGCTCTTACGGGACGGCTGAGGTGTTTCTTTGCCAGTTCAAAGGCTTGGTCTGCGTCGATGGGGTTGGCCAGCACGGCAAGCGGCAGAAAGAGGGAAAGGAGAAAAGGGATGCGTTTCATGACAGGACTGGGTGTTATTACTTGTTCTTGAGAATCTTCCTGCCGTTGACAATGTATATGCCCGGACTGGTTGCGGATTCCACGCGTTGTCCGTGCATGTCGTATACGGCGGCAGACCGTTTGGCTGCAGTGGCAGTCTGAATGCCTGTTTCACCATTGGCGGAGATGCTGCATGTCGCCACGTTCTCCACAGCCCCGGTTTGCGCATCGAGCAAGATAGCCACAACCGCAAGTTTGCTGCGGTCTTGTATGAGTTGATACTGGCTGATGTTGTCAAATGTCGTGTTGTGGGTATATGTATTGTTGGGCTCCAGAGTAGTGTCGAGCGAACCGGCAACTCCTCTGTCCACCCCTTGGCTGGCTATGGCAATATGGTTGAATGTCACTCCTTTCACATAGTAATAATTGTCGACATAGTTGGAGGGGTCGCGGAAAAAGGTCATCTCTTCGGGTGCATCGTCGTAGTCGGAACTGGAGAAAGCACTCCAGTTGGACTGTTGTAGCCAGACATCGTTTTTGAGTCCGCTGGCAGTGAGCACATAGCCTATGGCGTATGCGGAGCCCTCGTTCGGGGAAGCGCACGGTTCCACCTCGGCTGTCACGTTGATGTTGTTGTCGGTTTCGTCCCATTCGGCCTGTACGTTTATGTCCATGAGTGTCAGGTTGGCCATTTCGTTTTCGTAGGCGGAGGCAGTATAGACATCAGCTATTTTGGTACGGCGTTGGAGATGGACACTCGGTACGGTGTTGGCGTATTTCAGCACCATGCCGCCCTCGGTGTAGGCCGTAGCCGAGGCGAGTTTGTCGCCCTTGTGTATCTGGACTCCTACCACGTTGTCAGGGTGCTCCCGCAACAGGCTCTCAAGGGCAACGATACCTCTTGGACACCATTGGCACCACAAGGCGGAGTAGTCTTCCAGCAGCACCCGCTTGGTGGGAATCTTGCGGACGGTGCAGCGGGTGATATAGGTGTAGCCCACACTTGCCTCGTTGGCATGCCCGTCCACTTGGGTTATGTTGAAAATCACATCAGTGGTGGCAAGCGTGCTACCCGACTTGACAGGAATCATCACACGGCGCGTTTCACCGAAGGCAAGAGGTTCGCTGAGTTGTACGGTCTGTGCGGAGTCGCTGGTTTGTGTGTCCATATAATAGAGGGTGTAGCTGAAACTGTTGACATCTGCCGCTCCCCAGTTGATGATGTTGACGGGAGCTTCTGCAAACTCTGTAGAGGCATCAGCAAACACATTGCCACCTGTAGATGGTGCCAGCTTGTAACTTTGCGCCTGACCGCCCGTTGTGTAGCATGCAAGCAAGAGAAATGCAGGAAAGGAAAGCAATGGTTTAAGTCTCATGAGCGTCATGGTAATGTTTTGCAGTACAAATGTACGTGTTTTTGAATTTTGTACAAAGACATAACAGTCTGAAACAGAAAGATTTTGGGAAAAAGATTCCGGTTTTGTTTGTTTTCCTCCGCCTGCATTTCCTGCACGCTGTTTCTGAAATGTATGCCTGCCAATATGTCGTCCGGCAGGATGCCGCGGTGAGGGCAAACTTCCACTTTTCTGTTACGGCATTTCCGGAAATACCAGAGACTTGTTTTCGGTTCATCCGACATTTCGAGTGATATGGCAGTCGTGCAGTGCATATAGCCTTAGTTTGAAATACTTTTCATCCCTAAAGCCATAAGCATTGCGCTTCA
>CAVHBF010000109.1:0-6584 GCA_963634195.1 Bacteroides thetaiotaomicron
GTGTCTATGTGGTCAACGGCACGAAAGTGCTGGTGAAGTAACGGCACTGTCGCAACATTCTTCATAGTTTTCAGTCCCGCACTTTCTCGGAGTGCGGGACTGCTTTTTTCTCGTATTGCTGTGCTGGCGGACGGTCAAAAAACTCATGTAGTTCTGCCGGCCGGTGTTTCTTTATGCTTAACTTTGCATGCTGAATGCCAACAGCCGGAGAAATCACATACAGTATTGCAGGCTTGTCTACAGGCTACCGCCACGGAGGTTGTTGCCTGGGGCTGTCGCACGATATCAATGTGCGGCTTCGCCGTGGCGAACTGGCATGTCTTATCGGGGCCAACGGTGCCGGCAAGTCCACGCTCCTGCGCACGCTTGCGGGCTTGCAGCCTCCTGTGGACGGCACGGTGGAGCTGCTCGGCAGGTCTTTGGACAGCTACAGTGCCAGAGAGCTTTCCACCAGAGTCAGTGTGGTACTTACTGACGAGGTGCAGGAGCAGAACCTTACTGCGTATGAGCTGGTGGCAACGGGCAGAATGCCGTATACCGGCTATTGGGGGAAGCTGGGGGGCGCAGACCGCAACAGGGTGAACGAGGTGCTCCGTCTGGTGAACATGATGGAATTTGCCGACAGGCGGCTTTCGTCGCTTAGCGACGGCGAACGCCAGAAGCTGATGATTGCCAAAGCTCTGGCGCAGGACACCGATGTCGTGCTGCTTGACGAGCCCGTAGCTTTCCTTGATTTCCCGAGCAAAGTCGGCATGATGAGAATATTGGACTCTGTTGCACGCACAGCCGGCAAGTCAATACTCATGTCAATACACGACATAGAGATAGCCTTGCAGATGTCCCGCCGCCTGTGGGTGCTGCACGACGGGGGATTCGTGGAGGGAGAACCGCACGCCCTGGCGCAGGAGGGTAAAGTGGACTTCCTGTTTGCCGGCAACGGCATTGTCTTTGACCGCAAGACTCTCCAGTACAGTTTGACATAAAGACCATCGTTGCCCTTGACCATGATAGTGTGTATAGCTGAAAAACCTTCTGTCGCGCGCGACATTGCCAACGTGCTTGGGGCACGCATCCAGCATACGGGATACCTTGAAGGCAACGGCTATCAGGTGACATGGACATTCGGGCATCTGTGTGAGCTGAAGTTCCCGGAGGACTACCGTCCGGAGTGGAAAAGCTGGAATCTCAACAGCCTGCCTATGCTGCCGTCGCCTTTCGGCATCAGGCTTAAGAACGATTCCGGGGTACAGAAACAGTTCGGAATCATAGAAAACCTCATGAAACGTGCTGACAGTATCGTCAACTGCGGCGATGCCGGCCAGGAGGGTGAGCTCATACAGCGGTGGGTGATGCAGAAAGTAGGGATAAAATGCCCTGTGAAAAGACTGTGGATCTCATCGCTGACAGAGGAGGCGATCCGCGAGGGTTTCCAAAATCTGGAGGATGCGTCCAGACGGGACTCCCTCTATCAGGCCGGTCTTTGCAGAGCCATCGGCGACTGGGTTCTGGGGATGAATGCCACTCGTCTCTATACATTGAAATACGGTCGGCGGGAAATGGGCAGTCCTCCCCTCTCTGTGGGAAGGGTGCAGACACCCACGCTCGCTCTCATAGTGAAACGCCAGCGCGAGATAGAGAATTTTGTGCCGGAACCTTACTGGGTGTTGGCAACAGAGTACCGCAACACGCTGTTCACTGCCCAAAAGGGGAAGTTCCGCAACGAGGAAGAGGCACGTCTGGCCCTCAAGGCGATAGAAGGCCAAACGTTCTCCATAACGTCAGTGGCGACCAAAAGAGGCCGTGAGAATCCGCCAAAGCTCTACGACCTTACGTCGTTGCAGGTGGACTGCAACAAAAAGTTCGGCTTCTCCGCCGACATGACGCTCAACGTTATCCAGAGCCTGTATGAGAAGCATGTCACGACATACCCGCGTGTCGACACCGTTTTCCTGACCGATGACATCTATGCCAAGTGCCCCGGTATTCTCAGCGGCATTTCGTCTGCCTATGCCGGTCTTATGGAGCCGTTCAGGGGAGTGGCGTTGAGAAAGAACAAGAAAGTGTTTGACTCATCCAAAGTCACCGACCACCACGCGATAATACCCACAGGCATTGCCCCGCATGGGCTGACCGATGCCGAGAGCAAGGTCTTTGACCTTGTGGCTCGTAGGTTCATTGGAGTGTTTTACCCTGATTGTGTGTTTGATACCACTACGGTGGAGGGGGAGTCTGCCGGAGTCCCGTTCAAGGTGCAGGGCAAACATATCGTGGAAGAAGGTTGGAGGGCGGTGCTCCGTAACGACAGGACTGCCGCCGAAGACGGGGAAGAGTCCGCTAAAGACGAAGAGCGTTTCCTGCCCGATTTCCGGAAAGGGGAGAGCGGCCCTCACAGGCCCGGGTTGACAAGGAAGATGACCACTCCCCCGAAACCCTATACAGAGGCCACGCTGTTGAGAGCCATGGAAACGGCAGGCAAAACTGTTGACAACGAGGAACTGCGTGAAGCCATGAAGGAGAACGGCATAGGCCGTCCGTCCACGCGGGCGGCAATCATCCAGACCCTTTTCCGCCGCCGCTACATAACGCAGGAACGCAAGAATCTGTTCGCCACGGCCACGGGGTGTGAGCTTATTGACATTATCCGCGAGGAACTGCTCAAAAGCGCGGAACTCACCGGCTTGTGGGAGAAAAAGCTCCGCAATATAGAACGCCGTACTTACGATGCCGCCACTTTCGTAAAGGAAATAAAGGAAATGGTGACCCACATCGTGGAGCAGGTCAAGGGCGACCCTACATGGCGCAGGGTGGCCTACACGCCCGAAACGGTGAAGACCAGGAAACGCGTAAAACAATAAATTGCCCTTGTGGGAGTTATATCTATTATGAAAACCGACGGAAAAGCCAGAGTGGCATTGCTTGTGACTGTCATGATGACCGCCATGATGACGGTGTCGTGCAATGGCGACAAGAACCTCAAGAAAGGAGAGCAATACTGGGCGATAGGCGAATACTATGAAGCTGCACAGGAATTCGCGAAGGCATACGCCAAGACTCCCCCCTCGCAGAAAGAGCGGCGCGGCATGATAGCGTACAAGGTGGCTGAGAGCAACCGCAAGATGAACTACTATGCCAAGGCGCAGGCGGGCTATCGCAATGCCGTGAGATACAAATATGTCGACACTCTGACCTATTTCTATCTTGCGGAGATGGAACGCTACAACAAGGAATACAAGCAGGCTGCCCGTGACTATCGCCTGTATCTTGAAACCCATCCTGGACATCGGCTGTCAACCGTGGGACTGCAGTCGTGTGAGCAGGCACGGGAGATAAAGGAAAAAGGGTCGCCGTTCACTGTAAAGGAAGACAAGAACTTCAAGTCAACCTATATGGACTATTCCCCGTCGTTCAATGGCGACGATATATATTTTTCCTCCACACGGCGTGATTGCAACGGTGATGATGTCAACGGCATTACGGGCATGAAGAGCGGAGACATCTTCTATATGCAGAAAGATGACAAGGGCAAGTGGAAACGCTATGAGGCTGTCGATGAAACGGTCAACTCGAAGTACGATGAAGGGGCTTGCTGTTTCACCCCCGACGGCAAGACGATGTTCTTCACACGCTGCAGGGTTGATGCTACCTACCCGCGCTTTGCCGAGATATATTCGTCCTCGCGCAACGATGCTGCATGGGGGGAGGCCAAACTGTGCGAGATTTCCAAGGACACGTTGTCGTCATATGCCCATCCGGCCGTTTCGCCAAAGGGCGACTATCTGTATTTTGTGTCTGATATGCCCGGAGGCTATGGAGGCCTTGACCTGTGGCGCGTGTCGCTCAGCGGTCTGTCGTTCGGCCCCGTTGAAAATCTCGGGTCTGACATCAACACGGAGGGCGACGAGATGTTTCCCACGTTCCGCCCTAATGGCGAGCTGTATTTCTCGTCAAACGGCAGGGTAGGCCTTGGCGGTCTTGACATATACAAGGCAGTCATGGATTCTGTCACCAATCGGTGGACGGTGAGCCACATGCCGTATCCCGTCAATTCCAACGGCGACGATTTCGGCATGACGTTCGACGGAGAACACAATCAGGGCTTTTTCTCGTCCAACCGCGCCAATCGCCGTGGCTGGGACAAAATCTACAGTTTCTACTGTCCGGAGGTGGTACAGACCATAAAGGGCTGGGTCTATGAGCAGGATGGTTACGAACTTCCCAAGGCTGTGGTCTATGTGGTGGGCGATGACGGAACGAACAAGAAGGCTACCGTCCAGCTTGACGGTTCTTTTGAGGAAACGGTCAAGCCGGGAGTCAGGTATTTGTTCCTTGCCACATGTGAGGGCTACATGAACTACAGACAGGAGATGAAGGTGCCCGAGGCCGCCGAGTCCGAACAGTATGTGTTGCAGTTCCCGCTGCCGTCACTGGACATTCCCGTGCTGGTCCGGAACGTGTTCTACGAATTTGACAAGGCCGACATCACTCCACAGTCGATTCCCGCGTTGGATGGACTGGTGGGACTGCTCAGACAAAATCCGGGCATCGTGATAGAACTTTCTTCGCATTGCGACTACCGCGGGTCTGACGAATACAACGAAAAGCTGAGTCAGGCGCGTGCCGAATCCGTTGTACGCTATCTCGTTTCCCACGGCATACCGGAAGACCGCGTGGTGGCAAAGGGATACGGCAAGAAACGCCCCAAGGTCATCACAAAAAAATTTGCCGAGCGGTATCCGTTCCTCAAGGCCGGCGACACGCTTACGGTAGACTACATAAAGACGCTGGGCGAAGCGCAGCAGGACACCTGCAATGCCCTCAACCGGCGCACGGAGTTCACGGTGTTGAAGACCACCTATGGCATGCTTGACAAAAAGGGCGATCTGAAAGTTGACGCTGTCAGGGATGAAAGCAAGCCTGTGGAACCGGCTGAACCCGGGCAGCAGGAGGACAGCCCTGTGCGCGGGGATGGTGTCAAGGCGACATCCGGGACTCCTGAAGATGCCAAAGAGAAACAAAACGCGCCGAATCCGGCAGTTGGACAGACTGGCGTAAGCAAACAGGATTCTGTGGCGCAGCAGAAGAAAGGTCTGAAGGCGGATTCATCTGCCAAAAGTTCAAAACGGTAAGGCTATGGGACGGCATTTCTACCTGAAGGCGTTTTTGACGTTTTTCAAGATCGGTTTGTTCACCATCGGCGGAGGCTATGCCATGATTCCGCTCATAGAGAAGGAGGTGGTTGACAGGTATCGTTGGGTTGACAGGGAAGAGTTCCTCAACATGATGGCGCTTTCGCAGGCCATGCCCGGTGTCTTTGCCGTGAATTTCAGCATTTGTATCGGCAACAAGCTGCGCGGGCTGAAAGGCAGTGTCGTGTTTGCCTCGGGTGTCGTGCTTCCGAGCCTGATAACGATACTGCTGATAGCGATGTTCTTCAGGGCGTTTTCCGACAACAGGTTTGTAGAGGCTTTCTTCAAGGGTATCAGACCTGCCGTGGTGGCGTTGATAGCAGTGCCGTGTCTGAAGTTGGGCAAGGCCGCCAAGGTCACGTTCCACAACCTGTGGCTGCCGGTGGTGGTGGTCGTGGCGATTTCAGTTGCGGGTATATCGCCGGTCTATGTGATAGTGCTGGTTGCTGTCGGCGCTTATATATACGGGCGGTACATAAAGGAGGATTGAGACAATGATATTTCTGCAGCTGTTCGCGTCTTTTTTCAAAATAGGACTCTTCGGGTTTGGCGGCGGCTATGCGATGCTGTCCTTGATACAGGGCGAGGTGGTTGCCAAAACGCATTGGCTTACCACCGCCCAGTTCACCGATATCGTGGCAATAAGCCAGTCCACTCCCGGCCCCATCGGCATAAACTCCGCCACGTATGTAGGCTACATCTCTGTGATTAATGCAGGTTATTCCACCCCCGTGGCAATCATCGGGAGCTGCGTTGCCACGTTTGCCGTGGTGCTGCCGTCGTTTCTGCTCATATTGCTTGCTCTGAAACTGCTGAACCGTTATTACAGACATCCCGTTGTGGAGTACATTTTCTATGTGCTGCGCATCGCGGTCGTGGGACTTTTGGGCGGGGCGGCTGTAATGCTGTTGACGGCGGAAAATTTCGGAAGTCCGTCTGTTGACATATGGCATTACGGAACGAGCATTTTTATTTTTGTGGCGGCATTCATCGGCACGTCTGTGTTCAGGATACACCCCATTAGCATGATTGTCATGTGCGGAATGGCGGGGTTGATAATGTATCTGTAGAACAGGCTGTCCACACCCGTCGGAGCGTCAGGGGAAGTCCGCATCCATTCGTATTTTTGGGTGCAGTCGGCACAAATCCGCCGAAGAGCATTTTTTTCCTGAAAAAAACGTTGTCGGTAATGAAAAAAAAACTACCTTTGCCCCGTGTACTGTCCGCAGAACTGCAAAGAAGAAAAATAATGTACAACTAAACCATAATTACGTATGAAGAAAATTTTTACACTTTGTTTCGCCGTAGCGGCAATGATGTTTGCTACAGCCTCCGCTGACAATGTGGTCAGCGCTTCGCAGACCGTTCCCGCCGATGAGAACGACAAGGCCCTTGTGA
>CAVHBF010000110.1:0-6564 GCA_963634195.1 Bacteroides thetaiotaomicron
CTATTGCATAACGCGTTCTTTGTCATATCTTTATCGCTTAACATTAGTTCCGCCATTCTCCAATCAAACATGGTGTCCAAGTCCACGGAGTGGGTATCGTCCATTTCCACGAAACCTATCTTGTGGAACAGGTTATAGGTGCCTTTCTTCAAGGCCTCGATGTTCATCACATACACAGCCCCGTTGTACTCATATACCTTGGGCGCATCTTGCCGCCTTGAGATATTGCCATCGCCCTTGGAGGGTACAAGATAGCCATCGGCATTGCTCTCGAAGCAATCGTAATAGGGGTTGGCTGATGCGTTCTTCACGCTGACCACCATTTCATATTCCGGCGTGTATTTGTCGATGCAAGCCTTCACATCCTCGGCAGTCCTGAAGGGCGAGGTGGGCTGGAGCAAGACGATGGCATCATAATGCTTGCCTTGCTGTTCGTAGAAACCGATGGCATGCACGATGACATCGTATGAGGTCGCATGGTCGGTAGCCAGACTGCCAGGTCGCTTGAAGGGAACTGTCAGCCCGATTTTCTCCACCGCCGAGATAATCTCGTCATCATCCGTCGAAACACAGATGTTGTCGTCCGTGGTCAGTTGGCGAGCCGTCTCTATGGCATAATGGATGAGAGGCTTACCTCCTAGCAGCTTGATGTTCTTGTGAGGGATGCCCTTGCTGCCGCCTCGGGCGGGGATGATATATAAATATTTCATGCGCCACTATAGTTTTATTCCTTCGTCTATAGAATAATCTTGTTGCGCCACTCTTCCTGCCACCACATCCCAGCAGGAGGCCTTGATGCCGTTGTCGCTGCGCTTCACGGTCATGTTTTCCTCGGTCAGGATTTCACCCTTCTTGATGGGGCGAGAGGCGACAATCCGTTTCAACACCACCTTTGAGATTTCTTTCTCGCTCTGGTTGGGCTGCTTGATGCCATCGCCGAGGGCACACTCGATATGGCGGATGGCAGTCACCATCGCTTTCAGTTCATCGGGATTCAAGGAAGCCTTGTGGTCAGGGCCTTCCATGTTCTTGTCCAGCGTAAAGTGCTTCTCTATGATCTCCGCCCCCATCGCCACGGCAGCGATAGGCACCTCGATGCCCATGGTATGGTCGGAATATCCCACCTTGCACTTGAATGCTTCCCTCATGGTTTGCATGGCACGGAGATTCACCTCGTTCATGGGACAAGGGTAATTGGTGGTGCAATGCAAAAGACTAACAGACTTTGCTCCTGCTTCCAAGAGGGTTCGATAAGCAACTTCTACATCTGAAAGATAAGTCATTCCTGTTGATAGTATGACATCCATCTGCTTAGCCCCTATCTTACGTAGATACGGAATGTTTGTTACTTCGCCGGAACCTATTTTCAAGAAAGGGAGATGCAAACCACACAGGAAATCCAAACTTTCTTCTTCGTCTGGAGTAGAGAGAAATATGATGCCTATCTTATTGCAATACTCTTGGATAGACTTGAAATCTTCATAACTCAATTCCAATTTCTTCAACATATTGTATTGGCTATCTTCCAATCCTATGTTGTCAGACTGATAAGAAGCCATATCAACAGTCCGTGTAACAATTTTCTCCGTCTTCCAAGTCTGAAATTTAACCGCGTCTACTCCGGCTGCCTTTGCGGCATCGCATAGTTTCAAGGCCAAGTCGAGTCGGCCGTTGTGGTTCACTCCGGCTTCCGCAATGATATATGTACTCATATCGTCAATACTTGTATTTCAAAAGAATATTCTTGTTTTGTTCTGCCAAATCAGGATGCTTCAGTTCCCAATCAGAGCATAACTCACTGTATATTGTCTGATTAAAAATCAACTTGCCAAGATAAAATTGCCGTGTCTCTTTTGAGAATCTGCGCTTGAACAAAAATAGCGGGTTATCTTCATTACTATTCGTGCCTCCACCCAGATGGAACAGTTTGACGCCGCGTTTTTGCAATTCGCAGGCGGCACTCCACAACATCAGGTTGTTGGGAGACAGAACCAACTGGCTTTTGTCACTCCCTGATAGGTGGTAATGTCCCCATGCACCGTAATACATGAAGATCGCGGCGGAGATGATTCCGCCTTCTGCATTGGCCACGCAACCTATGAAACTGTTCGGTATTCCGTTTTTCAGTTTGTCATAATAGGAATTACTGAAGTAGTAAAAACTGCTGGCGGAGAGTTTGTCCATCGTCTGGTCGTAGAGCCTTATGAACTCCGGCAGATACTTAAAGTCTTCATCTACAATGAAAGTGCACCCCAATTTCTCTGCTTTGCGAATAACATTACGGTTCTTGCTATTGATTTCATTCTTCCAGACATCATCCATCGACTGGTTGAGATCAATAGCTACAGTCTTGCGCTCCGGCAGTACTTTTCCGATGCTCTCAAAGCCCTCCTGATTGTTCATTAATGGATGGAAACGCACGAAGCCAGCGACATAGTAGTTAGCGGTACAATACTGCTTGAATGCAGAAAGAGCATGAAGTTGAAACTCTCTATCTTCGCAGTTACAAACTGGGCCACCATAGCCATAAGCTGTCTCAAAATCCTTATATACTTTACCTCTAAAATCAAATTCATGCTTTAAGAATGGGAAAAGCATTACTTTTCCTCCGTCTCTACACACGAAGCACTCTGCCTTTTCTGTATCATTTTCGTATAATTTCACATATCCCTCCGTGAAATATACATCTGTTCTATCAACCGGGAATGCGTCCAAGAAAACATCCCAATGACTTGTAATTTCCAAGTACATACCTATATAAAGTCACTCACAATGTTCAATATCCTGTCCATATCATCTATGGAGTATCGGTGGTCTATAATCATAGAAAGTTCGCAGTCAGCCATATATTTGCCTCTCGTAAGACTACAGTGATGACCAGTGACAGGCCAATGTACCGGGCAGAATATTCTGTGCCTAAACATTTCTTTTCTAATTTCATCTCTGCGTCTATCCAATACCACCGGGACGAACAGCGGCACAACGGTTTCCAAATCTATGTCCACACAAGGTTTCAAACCAATCCTGCTCAAGCCGTCAATCAAATACGCCGCATTCTGTCTGCGCATTAAGGAATATGTCTCAATATCCAGCATCGGATAGGCTTTCATTGTATAGGGCGACGCAGAGTGACAAAGATCATCGTCTATCATTGATTCCGCTCTGGAGTATAGTTCCAAATAGATATCATCGTCATAGAAATCTTCACGGCGGCTAAGATTCTTCAAGAATGATGCGGCAATCTTGTACTGAGAGAAACGGCTCGCACCGCTGACTTCCGGTAATTTATGATCTTTTGAATATGCCAGCCCACCGTCCGGAACCGGGAACGCCTTTCTTAAACTTGTAAAAGATACATCAGCGGCAGACCTGCTGGACATTGCGAACGGAGCTTGAACATTGTCTAGAACCACTGACACATCCCCGTCTACTGTTTCTACCTCCCTTATGTCAGCTTCTACATCAATTAGACCGAAATAGTTTATTATCAGCACGATACCCCCCCCTACCGCATCAATATCCGCTTTAAGAACTGGCACATCAACCCGCAGTTTCTCCGTTAACGGATAGAATCGGTACTGCAAACACAAAGAATCACATATGCGATAAATAGAGTCGCACAGATAGTCCGGCAGAAAGACACAGCGCTGCTGTTTTCTTTGAGTAAGCGATTGCAATATATGATACCACGCCGCACGCCCCGAGGAGTATGCCTTGCATCCGTCAAATAAATCGGAATGCCTACGACTACCAAGAGGATACAGGAAATCAAACTCTCCTCCGATTACTTCCGCACTCATCCGCACAGATATGACTTGATTTGACTTACCACTCTTTCCGATGTGTGTCCATCTCCCCAGTACGTGTCTGTCTTCCGTTCAGAGTTCAACGCCACAACAAACGCCTCGCTGATTGCAGTTTCGGAACACACGCAATTAATGACATTCCTACAGACATGACGACCTTTCTGGCGGTCGCCTATGTTCACCACCGGTATCCCAAGAAAAGGAGCCTCAACAATGCCACTTGAAGAGTTTCCTACAACGATATCGGCATATCTCATAAAACTCAAGTAGCGGATTTGGCCAAGCGATGAATACAAACGCATTTTCTGCGGATTGACATCCGCTACATCAGACCAGAATTTGTTGATATACACGCCCATGGTGTCCGCATTGGCCTTGGTTATAATGTACTGGACATCTTCAGTCTTACACATCGCCAGATAAAGCATTTTCGCCATCTCCATATTCTCGTCAATGGACAGTCTAGTTTCTGGATGCAATGTCACAAGACACCATTTTTTCGACACTTCAAGATTCAGACTCCTCGCAACTTCCTGACGGCCCCACAAGTCAAGACGCAAAAAATTGTCCAGCCCTGGTTCGCCAACGGTGTAAATATGAGCATCATTCCCTCTCATTCTGCGTATGTTATCAGCAGAATCATTAACTCCAGGAAAATGCAACGTGGACATCATCGTAACAGCATTTCTTATCTCGTCATCTATCGCCCCCTCGGTAACATCTCCTCCGGAGATATGCGCTACAGGGATACGCATCACCAAGGCGGTGCTGACTATCGGCAGCAGCTCGTATCTGTCACCCAACACTACTATCATATCTGGCTTCAGGCGGCTGAAGGCATCCGCCATGCCAATAGCGCATACTCCCATAGACTTGGATATGCCAACAGATGTCCCGGAAGAGAGAAGCATCTCCACCTTCTCATCTATATGATAGCCATCCTCCTCTATCGCCTGATAGGTGAGACCCTGCTCGAGAGAGAGGTGTCCGCCTGTAACCACCAGTTGCAGTTGCAGGTCGACATCCTTGTCGATTCCGTCAATCACCCATCTCAGGAGCCCGTACTCGGAACGGGTTCCCGTGATCACACAAACTTTCTTCATTCTATTCTATCTGTCTGCTAATAAAAGACATGGTCTCAGCCAACAACGGTAAACTACCATTCTAACGTCCCGTTCATTTACAGGACGTTGGATGGTTCGTCTTTTATAGGTTTCTTGATTATTTCTCAGATCAGGCGGTTTCGGACTTTGTCTCCGATAGCATTGGCCTGTAGTTGCAGACGACCATCGAGACGTAGTCGGTGTTCCATTCCGCCAGCCTCGTCATGACATACTCGATGTTGTCGCCGAAGTCCAGGCCGTTCAGCTGGCTGCACCTCAGGAGGAAGTTCATGAACGCTGTGTTGTACGCTCCCTCATGGCTCCGCTGTGAAGCCAGTCGCGTCTGCCCATGGCTATCTGGAGGAACGTGCGCTCCGCAGAGCTGTTGTGCATCATGATACGACTGCTATTTTTCTATCTCCGTGAGTTTGAGACGAGAGAGACTCATTAGCGGCATTGCCGACGGCCTCGGGTACGTCGAGGATTCCCTTGATTTCATAGCCCGCACTCTCGGCCACGTCTATGACAGACCGGCAGTGTCCGCCGCCACCGACGAATAGCAATGAACACTACTACATTATTATTCCTACGCATCAAGCTCCCGTTTGAAATCTTCAAGCACATACAATGCTTCCTGATTCAGATACAGCGTACTCGCCAGCAACCGATGATAGGTCTTGCTCCCCACCACCTTCGAGAACGCCTCGTCGTAAGTGTACTTATACGTGTTCACCAAGTAGTCAACCATCGCATTGACCTGAATCTTTATTAGTATCTCTTTATCACTTACGGCTGGCATATTCAAGCAGTTTTACGGATTTCTTTGACTTGAAACAGTATTGCAGCGAGTTATACCGTCGAAGACTTATCTTCCCTGCCAACTCTTCCCACGTGATCTCCGACCTGTCTATCTTCTCAAACCACTTGTTCAAAGCATTGTCGGCAAGCGGCCCGATAATGATGTCATATTTATTGCTCCGCAACCTGTTCTTTCGATTGGCATACACGAACTTTGCCCACTCAACGCTCGCCCACTCATAGCGACGGATACGCAGGGCACACGATTCTATCTGCGCCAGCGTCACCTCATACACGTTTACATGCTTCCCATCCGCACCCTTTAGCCAATCGTCTGCCATGCGCTCGCTGTCCGTAGTGTAGAAGCCTACACCGAAATCTGTACGCTCACGCCCCATTTCAGGGTCGGGAGTTCCAAACTCATGGACGGTTCCGTGATACAGTTTCATATGGTGGCGAGCCTGTTGGATATTTCGTTGGCAATTGCCTGTGCAGACATACTATGCCGATGTCTGTATGCCCGCTGAAGTTCACGGAACGAGCCGCGACGGCGCATAAGGTCAGCCGTCCTGTCCAGCGGCATCGCCATGTGCTTCGCCACATAGAACATCACGTCCGTATTGAAGCGTATACGCTCCTGCGACATTCCACACTTCGCATCAGGAGCCTCGTCATACCGACGCTCTTCTGTATCTAATATCACGTTTAACTTACACATGATCTTTTATTGTTTTATTTGCAAAAATACAATTTATTTTCAAAATAAATGAATTATGTAATATATTAAAGCCCCGAATAGCAATTTTTTTCCCGGACTTGTTTCATCGACACCTGCCATGTCCTTCGGCAGGTGGTCA
>CAVHBF010000111.1:0-6397 GCA_963634195.1 Bacteroides thetaiotaomicron
TCCACACCCACGAACTCGGCACCTCAAACGGCACGTTCTCATAATGGGGCGTATCGGAAGGTATAGGTATGGAATGACTTGGACTCCACTACAATATATGCACGAGCAACGCGTTATATAAGAGTATGAGCTGGACCAACAACACCAAGGAGATAAAGTATATCCTGATAGCCGCCGCCGTGATAATTGCCGGTGTATCACTGGTGTACTCCCACTTTCTTGTAAAAAGCCTTGAGAGGGACACCAACGACAAGATGGGCATATGGGCCGAGGCCATGCAGGCACTCAACAACGCCGACGAAAACACAGACCTCAACCTCGTGCTCAAGATTCTCGACACGAACAACACCATCCCTGTCATGGTAATGAACGAGAACGGCGAAGTCGAGACGACCCGCAACATAGACTTTTCGGGACTCTCCCCCGAAGACTCCCTCAAGAAGATCGCCAGAGAAGTCCGGCACATGAGGCGCGGCGGCTATTCCATAAAGATATCCTACAGCCAAGAACCGACTTCGGGCACTGCCAAACAGCCATACATGGAGATCCTCTACGACGACTCCGTGGTGCTGAAACAGCTGTCGGTATACCCGTATATCCAAATAAGCATACTCGCACTCTTCGCCATAATCATAATTTTCGTGATTGTCAGCTCGCAGCGGGCCGAACAGAACAGGGTGTGGGTGGGTCTCACGAAAGAAACCGCCCACCAGCTCGGCACGCCGATCTCATCGCTGATGGCATGGGTGGAGATAATGCGCGAGACCTACCCCGAAGATCCGGTAATACCCGAATTCGGCAAGGACGTGGACAGGCTCAACCTCATCGCCGAACGTTTTTCAAAGATCGGCTCACTGCCCGAGTCCAAGCCCGAGAGTGTCAACGAGGTTATCTGGCACGTTGTCAACTACCTCAAGCCGCGTTCCTCCAACAAGGTCAGGATCACCTGCAACCTGCCTGAGAAGGACACCAAGATAAAGATGAACGCCCCCCTGTTTGAATGGGTAATAGAAAACATCTGCAAGAACGCCATGGACGCCACCGGGGGACGGGGATGCATAAACATAACGGCAAGAGAAGAAGCGCGCCGCTTTGCCATAGAGATAAGCGACACGGGGAAAGGCATCGCCAAAAACAGGTTCAAGTCCATCTTTGACCCGGGCTACACCACCAAGAAACGCGGGTGGGGACTGGGGCTGTCGCTCGCGAAGCGCATTGTCGAAAAATACCACAAGGGCAGGATCTTCGTGAAAAGTTCGGAACTCGGAGTGGGGACCACGTTCCGCATAGAACTCAGGAAAGACTGACCCCGACGAACACCCCCGCAAAACCGCGGCAGACCTGCGGCAACATATTTCGGCAAAGAGACCATTTTCTATCCTGCGAATGTCTTTATTAAGCAAAAAAGCACTAACTTTGCCGTTCAAAAGAGCGAGACCATGTCTATCTACCTTGATTTGAGGGCAGTTTGCGCACAGGCACAGACTCTTGAGTACGCCATAGACAGCAGTATGTTCCAGTCCGTGGACAACAGTGTGGTCAAAGGCGGGGAATGCGTCGCGAGGGTAACCGCCACGCGCAGTTCCGCAGGATATGACATCGCTTTCGACATAAGGGGGACGGTCACGGTAGAGTGCGACCGCTGCCTGAACGACATGGAGGTCAGCATAGACAGGACGGAGAAACTGGAAGTCCGGATTGCCGACCGCGACGAGGATGCGGGGGAGACCGTATTCGTGAGCAAGGACACGACCAAGATAGACCTGTGGCCTTTCATATACGATTTCATTGCCCTGGCCATACCCCTCGCCCATACCCACCCGGACGGGCAGTGCGACAGGGAAATGCTCGACACCCTCGGCAAGTATCTGGTCCAGACTCCCGGCGAGGAGGACTGACCCACGGAACAAGAAAGAAAGAAACAAACATACTAAAACAACACAAAAATGGCACATCCCAAAAGAAGACAATCAAAGACAAGAACCCGCAAGAGAAGAACTCACGACAAGGCGGTTGCCCCTACGCTTGCCATCTGCTCCCACTGCGGTGAACTCTACGTTTACCACACCGTGTGCCCGTCGTGCGGGTACTACAGAGGCAAGGTCGCCATCGCCAAGGAAACAGCAGAGTAACCGGCAGTGCCGTTCTTTAATTTTACCGCCATGGGAAATATCAACGCTGTCATAACCGGTGTCGGGGGATGGGTTCCAACCTATATCCTCGACAATGACGAGATGTCGCGCATTGTAGACACCAGCGATGAATGGATAATGGAGCGCATCGGCGTGAAGACGCGCCACATCCTCAAGCCCGAGGAAGGGGCCGGCACGTCTTTCATGATGACGAAAGCCGTCAGGCAACTGCTTGACAAGACGAAGGCGGATCCGGACTCCATTGAAGCGGTGATTGTCGCAACGACAACTCCGGACTACCATTTCCCGTCCACCGCATCGCTGGTAATCGGCAACATCGGGCTGCGCAACGCCTACGGCTATGACCTTGAGGCGGCCTGCGCCGGCTTCCTCTATGCCATGGAGCAGGGTGCGTGTCTGATACGCAGCGGACGGTACAAGAGAATCATTGTCTGCGGCGGCGACCACATGTCTTCCATGACAAACTACGAGGACCGCAACACCTGCCCCATATTCGGCGACGGTGCGGCCTGCGTCATGATGGAAGCCACGGAAGAGGGCTACGGTCTGATGGACAGCTATCTCCGCGTGGACGGCAAGGGCTATGAGAACCTCCACATGGCAGCAGGCGGCTCAGCCAGAATGCCGAGCCACGAGACTGTGGACCAGCGGCTGCACTACGTGTACCAGGAGGGGCGCGCGGTTTTCAAGCACGCCGTCACCAACATGAGCAATGCCGTGGAAACGATAGCCAACCGCAACAACCTCACCAACGAGGATATCGCGTGGGTGATACCGCATCAGGCCAATGTGCGCATAGAGAGTGCCGTTGCCAGACGCATAGGCGTCACTGAAGACCACGTGATGATCAACATTGACCACATGGCCAACACTTCAGGCGGCACCCTTCCCCTCTGTCTATGGGAGTATGAGCCCAAACTGAAAAAGGGAGACAAGCTCATCTTCACGGCTTTCGGCGCCGGCTTCACGTGGGGAGCAAGCTACATGATCTGGGGGTACGACGGAAGCAAGTTCGCGGACACTCCGGCAGAATTCTACAAGGAGGGCACTATCAGCCGTGAGGACTGGTATGCCAAGAGACGCGGCGGCAAATAGTCACGACAGCCTGTACGGTTTTCTGAATCTTTCCGGCTGTCAGCCATATACGGAAAACGCATCGCCATTTCAAGATTACGGTGCGTTTTTCTTTTAGGATGCCCGGCCGGCACACATGAGCCCAAAAATGCCGACCGACGACAGGGAGACACGGTACGGGATTGTCACAATCTGTCCATAAAAACAACACGACCCATGGCACACAAATCCGGATTCGTAAATATCGTGGGGAACCCCAATGTAGGGAAGTCCACGCTCATGAACATATTTGTCGGGGAAAGGATCAGCATAGCGACCTTCAAGTCGCAGACAACCCGCCACCGCATAATGGGCATAGTGAACCGGCCCGACTACCAGATAGTCTTCTCGGACACTCCGGGAGTGCTGAAACCCAACTACAAGCTGCAGGAGTCCATGCGCTCATTCAGCAACAGCGCACTGACAGACGTGGACATCCTCCTTTACGTTACCGACAGCGTAGAGAGCGCCGGGAAGAACTCCGATTTCATAGAGGCCGTAAACAGGCTGGAGGCAACGCCCAAACTCGTGCTGATAAACAAGATTGACCTGATTGACCAGAACAGGCTCAACGAACTTGTGGACACATGGGAAAAGCTCATTCCCGGCTGTGAGATCTTTCCCGTATCAGCCAAGCTGAAGTTCAACATAGACAATGTGCTGAAACGCATCGAGGAACTCCTGCCCGACTCCCCACCCTATTTCGGCAAAGACCAGCTGACGGACAAACCGATGAGATTTTTCGTGTCGGAAATAGTGCGCGAGAAGATTCTCCTCTACTACGACAAGGAAATTCCGTACAGCGTGGAGGTTGTCGTCAACGAATACAAGGAGTCGCCCGACATTGTCAGGATTTACGCCACGATAAACGTAGACCACGAGAGCCAGAAAGGAATAATCATAGGGAAGGGCGGTTTCGCCCTGAAGAAGGTGTCGGCAGAGGCAAGGAAGTCCCTGGAGAGATTTCTCGGCAAGAAAGTCTTTATCCGCATCTTCGTGAACGTGGACAAGAACTGGAGGAATTCCTCGCGTGAGCTTTCGCGTTTCGGATACAACCAATAACAAAAGAACACAGACGCAATGGGTAATTTAGTAGCAATCGTCGGGCGGCCGAATGTAGGCAAGTCCACTTTGTTCAACAGGCTGACACAAAGCCGCCAGGCCATTGTCAGCGAAGTGGCGGGGACGACACGCGACCGCCAGTACGGCAAGTCGGAATGGTGCGGGCACAGTTTCTCTGTCGTTGACACCGGCGGCTGGATAACAAAGACCGATGACATATTCGAAGACGAAATAAGGAAGCAGGTTTCAATTGCAACGGAAGAGGCAGACGTGATCCTGTTTGTGGTAGACGTGAAGAACGGGGTTACCGACCTTGACAGCGAAGTGGCGGACATTCTCCGCCGCCAGTCAAAGAAGCCTGTGCTCGTTGTCTCAAACAAGACCGACTCCAACGAACTGCGCTATGATGCCGCAGAATTCTACAGTCTGGGGCTTGGAGAGCCGTTCTGCATATCCGCCCTTACGGGCAGCGGCACCGGAGAACTGCTTGATGCCATCGTGGACGAATTCAAAAACACAGACAGCGACATTTCCGACGAAGATTTTCCGCACTTTGCCATCGTGGGCCGCCCGAATGTAGGGAAGAGCAGCCTTACCAACGCTTTCATAGGCGAGCAGCGGAACATCGTCACCGACATCGCCGGAACAACCCGCGACTCCATCCACACACGCTACAACAAGTTCGGATTTGACTTCTATCTCATTGACACAGCGGGAATAAGGAAGAAGAACAAGGTCAACGAAGATCTGGAATTCTATTCGGTGATGCGCTCGATAAGGGCCATCGAGAACAGCGACGTGTGCATTCTGCTCATAGACGCAGAGCGTGGAATAGAGACCCAGGACATGAACATTTTCCAGATTATCCAGAAAAACCAGAAAAGCATGGTTGTCTTCGTGAACAAATGGGACACGGTCAAAGAGAAGAACAACACATCCATCAAGGTATTCGAGGATGCAATCCGCCAGAGAATGGCCCCGTGGTCAGACTTCAAGATAGTCTTCGGGTCAGCCCTGACGCAGCAGCACATATTCAGAGTCCTGGAGCAGGCCAAGAACGCCTACACAAACAGGAAGAAACGGGTTTCCACATCCAAGCTGAACGAAACGATGCTCCCAATAATAGAAGCCTGCCCACCGCCTTCCATAAAGGGGAAATACATCAAGATAAAGTATTGTTCGCAGGTTCCCGACACCAAAATACCCACGTTCATTTTCTATGCGAACCTTCCGCAGTACATCAAGGATCCGTATCTCCGTTTCCTTGAAAACAAGATCAGAAGCAACTGGGACTTCACGGGAACCCCCATACGCATTTACGTCCGCCAGAAGTAATCAGACCATGAACATGACGAACCGCACCATCGCGCTGGCCATGACAATTCTGGGACTGCTGTTGTCATGCGGCGACTCCGCGCCCTCCCCCGTTTCGGTGGCGGAGTCATTCATACGGGCCGTACACCACGGCGACTACACAAAAGCCGCCGACCTGACACTGACACTTGACAGTGCCCCCGCAAGCTACAAAGACCTTTTCGCCATGCGCTACAGGGAAATCGGTTCCGAGCACCGGGCGCAATACGGCGACATCAAAAACATAGCCTGCAAACGGAGCGACATATCCGACAGCGAGGCTGACATCTACCTGACAATAGAATATTCGGACAAAACAACAGCAAATGTCCTTGTCCAATTGTCAAAAGACGGTGGAGAATGGAAAATAAGATAAAAAGGATTCCTTTTCCCGACACAATAGAAAAATAAGCACTATCTTTGTAAGGTCATAACAAACCTACAATTATCGCACGAACATGAGACTTATCATCAAAGACAATTACGCACAGTTGAGCGATTGGGCGGCAAATTATGTCGCCGGCAGGATAAACGCCGCCAATCCGACTCCTGAAAAGCCTTTCAAATTAGGCTGTCCGACGGGTTCATCCCCTCTCGGCCTGTACAAGGGGCTGATAGAGCTCCACAAGGCAGGGAAAGTTTCCTTCAAGAACGTCATTACGTTCAACATGGACGAATATGTAGGTCTGCCTGAGTCACACCCAGAGAGCTACCAC
>CAVHBF010000112.1:0-1921 GCA_963634195.1 Bacteroides thetaiotaomicron
GTACTGGACGATGACGTGTCCATGGATATTGTCGAGCCTTTCAAGGTCACTGACGTTTCTCCCCTATATAACGGTATTGAATTTGGAGCTGTAGTCAAAGCCGATCACCCGCGAGACTATGTGTACATAGCATGCCATAACAGTGAGCCGATAAAAATGCTAAAATGCACATTCAGGTGTGAAGAAGAGGATGATGTCTATATGGTCAAGTTCTTCTTAAATGTAGGAAAGATTTTCGGAGGCGGTGAGAAAGCAGACGAGAAGCTGCGCAGTATCAATCGCGTGGTAATTACAGAATACGGTTCTGATTTATTCATAAAGATGAACCATTGATTAACATGGATATGAACAAGAACCTTAAATTAACGGCAGCAACACTATTGTGTATGGTGTTGGCTGCATGTGGCGGAGGAACCGGCAAACATTCAGATATTCTTTCTGATGGAATACTTGGGGAATACGGGTCGGAACTCTATGACATGATGACGAAGATGGATGCTATAGGGAATGACATCAGCAAGTTGGTGTATGAAATTCAAAACCGCAGAATATCTAACGAAGACTATGAGAAACAGTATGTAAAGCTCGAGGCAAAGGGGAACACCCTTTGCGAGGAGTTCAGTCAAAAGACACAAGAGGCATTTGATGAACTGCAAGGAAAGAAGATCCCCACCATAATAGAGGAAGACGCTCCACTGAAGGTTGTCGAGCCTTTCAGAATCACAGAACTGCGTGCAGGAGCAAAAACTAATCTTCCATCTCTTGAAATGGGCTGTGAATGTACGGTGGAATTAACCAAGGAAACCCCTGTCAGCGACACACGCCCGTTAGGCTGCGGGCTGATGGATGTGAAATGTGAGGACAAGAGTAACAATGTTATCCTTGGCGAGATCTTCGGCTGGATGGGAAAAGAAGAAAGCATTGTGGGAGGAGTCTGTCCTAAAGATGTATATCCTGCAGGAACAAAGTTTGTTGTCAGATTAAAGAAAAGTTCCGGAAAAACTTCAAAAGGAATTTCCAAGGACTTGTTTCAACTCCATCATATTACAATTTGTTGGCCCAAGAATCATTTTGTGCTTGCAAACAGAAAGTTAGGCCCTATCGTATTGGATAAGCCCATTGCAAATCTTCCTGCTTCGGTAACAGGACTCTATGACAAGTTTGAGCATAAGACGGAAAAACATGAAGATGACATGGACGGCGAGTGGGTAGAAGACTACTATCTTTTCACCAAGAACGGAAAGGATGCTTTCCGCGTTAACATCATGGATGGAGTCGCTTATGACTTCAATTTGCTGGAAGGCTCTACAAATGTCAAAGACCGCAATGGCTTATACGTGGGATTTCCTGCACGAGCGCTGTTCGAGTCATGCGAAATAGACTGGCAGACCGACTTTGCCGGCTGGATATTTGGAACATACAAGAATTATACGTATTACATAAAAAGTGAAGACCTTGTATCTCTGGACATTGAAGTTCCCTGTAAGGCAGAGGATATCAAAGAGGATGCAAAAATTGCAAGAATAGACAATCGGTATTAATCCACTTGATTCATGGATTATCGGGACAGGCCATTGTCCGTTTTGCATCAATGGCCTGTCCCGATTGTATTTCATGCGAGGGTGGGGTGTGTAATTTAAAGAGAGCGTAATTTAAACTGTGTCAGCTTGTGCCCCACCTCAAATGGCTTGTGCGAGGAACGGGTTGTTCTGTTTCTCCTCCCGTATCGTTGTTGTTTCACCGTGCCCCGGATATACTACAGTGCTTCCGGGCAGGGGAAGAAGTTTTGATTTGATACAGGAAATCAAAGTCTTGTAGTCTCCGCCCGGAAAATCTGTTCGTCCAATGGAGTTCCGGAATATAGTATCGCCGGAGAAAAGTATGTTTTCGGATTCACAGTACAGACATACCCCGCCAGGAG
>CAVHBF010000112.1:2069-5902 GCA_963634195.1 Bacteroides thetaiotaomicron
CCCGCATATCCCAAAATCGTTTCCGTCTGAGTCCTCAAATTCACATAAAGTCCAGTGTCTTTTGGATGGAATTGTGGTTTTAGCCCGTATTTTTCAAATATGTGGAAACAACCTAGGGTGTGGTCAAAGTGAGCATGGGTACAAAGCAAGTGTTTGGGGACAAGGCAATTGCTTTTGACATATGAGTCAATAGCCCCGTTTTCTTCGTCAGAAAACGCGCCATCGTCAATGATGACGGCTTCTTTTGTTTCATCGCTTACAACATAGCAGTTCTCGCTGACCATGTTGGTTACAAACCGTTTGACAGTAAACATACTTTGATTCAGATTGTTCGGGAGATTGGGTTCAATAACGGCAGACCGGTCATTTCAGAGGAATATACAGGATTTTTTTTGTCGCGAAGAATGCTTCCGTGAAAAAGCTTGAGATGTCAGTCAGTTCATACCAATTGTGCACGGATTTCAGTTCCTCGTTCAGATCTCCTCCTTTGAGGCAAATCAGGCCATTCGGGATTGAATTCCTGCCTGTTGGCAAGATGTTCTTTCTTGTCAGTTTGACCAGATCTGCAGCGTTCATGACAGCCCGGCTCACTACAAAATCAAATTTTTCTTTCTCTTGTCTGGCATTTTCCTGCACTATTTCCGTGTTCTGCAGCCCTATTGCTTCAGCAACACTACGGGCGACCTTTGTCTTTTTCCCGATGCTGTCAATCATCTTGAACACGGCTTGGGGAAACATTATGGCAAGAGGAATGCCCGGAAAACCTCCTCCCGTACCAACGTCAAGAATTCTCGTACCCTGTCTGAAACTTATGTATTTCGCTATTGCCAAGGAATGGAGGACATGGTGTTCGTAGAGGAAATCCATATCTTTGCGTGAAATGACGTTGATTTTGCTGTTCCATTCCCTGTACAGGCTTTCCAGACAGGCAAACTGTTCCTTTTGCCTGTCTGTGAGCTTCGGGAAATATTTCACTATCAGTTCCACAACGGACATGTATACAGACGAGAAGCGAGAGGGGCTGTCAGCATCCGAACGGCAGTGCTCAGTATGCGAAAAGAGGATAGGAGGCCATTGTTCCGTTAACCTCGCCTCTCACTTTGGCTATCACCTGCTCGCTTTCCGGATTATCAAGGACTTCCTCTATCCAGTCCGCAATCTCCAGCATGAGATCCTCTTTTGCACCCCTGGTTGTTATGGCAGGAGTTCCCAACCTTATGCCTGAAGTCTGGAATGCACTCCGGCTGTCAAAAGGAACCATGTTTTTGTTGACGGTTATGTCCGCAGCGACAAGCGCGTTCTCCGCAACCTTTCCGGTTAGTTCGGGATATTTAGGACGGAGGTCAATAAGCATGGAGTGGTTGTCCGTTCCGCCGCTGACAACGCCAAACCCTCTCCGCACAAGCTCCCCCGCCAATGTCGCGGCGTTCTTCTTTACCTGCATCGCATATTCTTTGAATTCCGGCTGCAGTATTTCGCCAAAAGCCACTGCTTTGGCGGCAATGACGTGCTCCAGCGGACCTCCCTGTATGCCGGGGAACACTGCACTGTTCAAAAGCTGTGACATCATCTTTGTGACACCTTTTGGTGTCTTCAGACCCCAGGGGTTCTCAAAATCCTTCCCCATAAGGATTATTCCTCCACGCGGTCCCCTCATTGTCTTGTGGGTCGTAGACGTTACGATGTGCGCGTATTTTACGGGATTATCCAGAAGACCGGCAGCAATGAGCCCCGCAGGGTGAGCCATATCAACCATAAAGAGAGCTCCGACCTTGTCTGCTATTTCCCTCATTCTGGCATAATCCCATTCACGGCTGTAGGCAGACCCACCACCCACAATCAATTTGGGCTTGTGCTCAAAGGCCAGATTCTCCATCTCATCATAGTCCACCCGGCCTGTTTCCTTGTTGAGGTTATATCCAACCGGATTGTACAGGATTCCGGAGGTGTTTACTTTTGAGCCGTGACTGAGGTGGCCGCCATGGTCGAGATTCAGCCCGAGAAACGTGTCTCCGGGTTTAAGAACGGCAAGGAAAACCGCAGCGTTGGCCTGTGCGCCCGAATGTGGCTGGACATTGGCATATTCAGCGTTGAATATCTTTTTTATCCGTTCTATCGCTATCGTCTCGCTCTTGTCCACATTCACGCATCCTCCATAATATCTTTTGCCCGGATAGCCTTCTGCATACTTGTTGGTCAGACAAGACCCCATTGCTTCCATCACCTGGCTGCTGACAAAATTCTCGGATGCGATCAGTTCAATACCTCTCAGTTGACGCTGGTGTTCAGCCTCGATAATGTTGAATATTTCGGTGTCTCTTTTCATTTTTATGGTTGTTTTGTTGTCGTTGTCGTTGTATAATCACTTCAGTGCATATGCCGGAGAATCTTTGTCATTGCCCTGGCTGCTATTTCAATTTCGCATCAGTCAGACACTGCTCCTTTTCGCAGTAGTGGCATCTGGTTGTCCCTTTATCTGAATTTGTCACGTGGAAGATTGTCTTCATTGGTTCATTGTTCGTTATGCATTTTGGGTTTTGGCATTTCACGATGTCAACGAGAACCTTCGGCATACTTACCTGCTTCTTTTCCACCACTTCAAAATCCCTTATGATGCATAGACTCACATCCGGCGCAATGACAGACAATTGGTTCAGTTCATCGTCAGTGAAAAATTTGTCGGCCACTTTTATAATGCTTTTCCGCCCCATCTTCTTGCTGTACAGATTGGAGCCAACCATTGCCGTTGTCCCAAGCTCGTAAATTTTCAGAAGATTTACGATGTTCATTGTGCGATTGCATGGAATATGATCAATGACCGTCCCGTTTTCAAGTGCCGAAACCAAAAGTTGTTTTTTCATCGGATGATAGTTTTGTCGTTTATAATGTCCTGAAAAGAATAGTTCAGCACGTCGCAAATAAGCGCTTGACGGGCATACAGTCCGTTTTGGGCCTGCTCAAAATAGTATGCATGAGGATTGTCATCGACATCTGCCGCTATTTCGTTTATGCGGGGCAGCGGATGCAATATTTTCAGGTTTTCCTTGGCTTTGCCAAGCATTGAATTTGTCAGGATATAGGTATTCTTCACCCGTTCGTATTCAAGCAGGTCGCTGAAGCGTTCCTTCTGGACTCGGGTCATGTACAGGATGTCCGCTTTGCTGATGGTGTCTTCATTGAAGACGGTGCCTTCCGTGTAGCTGATGTTGTTTTCTTTGCAGTAGCATTTGTATTCTTCGGGCATTTCCAACTCTTTGGGCGCAATAAAGTGGAAAGTGGGGTTGAAGTGCCTCATGGCCATGAGAAGGGAATGGACTGTCCTGCCGTATTTCAAGTCTCCGACAAGGTGTATGTTGAGGTTGCTTAATGTTCCTTGTGTCTTGAAAATGGAATACATGTCAAGCATGGTCTGCGACGGGTGCTGGTTGCTACCGTCACCGGCATTGATAATCGGAATATCTGTAACTTCCGAAGCGTATTGGGCCGCACCCTCAAGGAAATGCCTCATCACAATCACATCTGCATAGTTGCTGACCATTTTGATTGTATCCTTGAGGCTTTCGCCCTTTGTCCCGCTCGTGATCTTGGGATCTGCAAAGCCGATAACCCTCGCCCCCAACCGGTTTGCCGCCGTTTCAAAACTCAAGCGCGTGCGTGTCGACGGTTCAAAGAACAGCGTTGCGACAACCTTCCCCTCCAGTATCTTCCTGTTGGGGAAAGCCTCAAACTCCGACGCCATCCTGATGAGATATTCGATTTTTTCTCTTGTTAGATGCGAAAGTGTAATTACGCTTCTGTTTTCAAACATAAGGCTTTTCTTTTAATGTCAGTGT
>CAVHBF010000112.1:5912-6396 GCA_963634195.1 Bacteroides thetaiotaomicron
CAGCCATTCCTTAAACTGGATAACCGCATTGCTTTTGTCCGTAACATAAGAATCGTCAAATCGCGGGTAAACATATAATTGTGACGAAAGGTATTTGTTTATAGTGAAATTGAAAGTGTTTTCCCATTCCACCTGTATTTTCTCGTAGTTGGTAAAATAGTATATACGGCTGTTCCACGACAGTTCTTTCAATATCTTAAGATTCCATGTGGCCGTAATGTTCGAACCGATAGTCTCGTATGAATGATGGTTTCCTTTCACACCGTATCTCCCGGTGAGGGCGTCTCTGTCCACATATTTGAAATCGTAGGCCAACGGTGCCAGATGCAGGTTAAAACTGAAACTGTTCTTGCTGTGCTTGTAATCCATACCTATTGACAAAATACTCTCAAACGGTGACATGAAGTCGGAATACACGTAATTGCTGTTGTTGTTGTATTTTGGAAGAAATTGCGTCCAGCTTTGCAATTGCACAGAATAATAC
>CAVHBF010000113.1:0-1336 GCA_963634195.1 Bacteroides thetaiotaomicron
GCTTCAAGAAGAGGATTTTCGGTATCGTCGACGGCCTCGCGGGGATTTTTGCTACTCCACGAGACTGGGCGCTCGAAATAAATTAGCAGACCCGAATTAAGTCCGGATGTCTGGCATGGTGTACCCGAGAAAAGCACCGTAAGTCCGTCGCGCAAGTCTTGCTTTACCTGACGGAACACTGTATTCATATCGCTCTGCACATACTTGCTTCCCTTGAACTCATTGCGCTCCTCCTTGGTGGTGGCACGCTTGTGTACCACACGGAAATGGTCTGCATAGCCAGCACCATATACGACACCGCCCGTCTCCAATATGTAATCGGAAATGGCAATGAAAGCTGCACCGCTACGACTGGTCTCAATCTCATCCATATCCTTGTGCCTTGCGGCATAAGCCAATGGCTTGTCAAGGTTAAGGCTTGTGTCGTAATTGTCATTGAAGGCACAAACCTTATCGCACAAACCGCAGTCCACACACTTGCCCTTGTCCACCTCGGGATAAAGGAAGCCGAGTGCGTCGGGCTTCATTGTTATTGCATCATGGGCGCATATACTGGCACAGGCAGTACATCCGCAACAGTCAGCAGGATTCTTGATTTCTATCATGGTATCACTTTGATTTTCCTTAAAGATACGATAAGCGCTATTGTCAAAAACAACACTACAAATGGGGCTATATAACCATAACCCGTTTCTCGCGTTTATTGCAAACTGTCATGCAAAATATTTGTTTCCCGGATTCATCACTATTCTATGATGCCTCTTGTTAACATCATATTTACCCAAAGCACAATCGGGTGTTCACCATAATATGTCTTGGGCTTCATGATTTGCAATTATTCTCGTTTTGTGATACAGTCCCCTTACCGCCTGCCAAATGCAAATCTTAGATAATTGCTGCATACCCATGTGCATGGAATCAAGATTATTAGGACTATGAAAAAAGCGATGATGTAACAAGGGTACAAACTACCGCTGAATGATGGTATAAGCATGGTGCATGCTGCCACTACAACCCTGATTACGCTGGACTGCAATACGTAAAGTATAATGGACTCTTGTCCACACCACTGAAAGAAATTCGTATTGCGGAGTTGTACGGAAATGTCAAAGACTGAGTATATGCCTAAGAGTGCAACGAGCAGAAACCATATCTTGTTGCCATACTCGTTGAGGTACATGGCTATGGGATCGTTATACATGGACAAAACAGCTACCATTAGCAGAGTGATCCAACCCAAATTTTTGGGCTTGTGCTTAACAAGTAAAGGCTTGCTGAGATAACCGGCAAGACCAAATATAAGGGCGGCAAGTGTTTGTTGTACATACGATATCGC
>CAVHBF010000113.1:1346-6278 GCA_963634195.1 Bacteroides thetaiotaomicron
ATAATCCACTCCGCACCAAAGTACAAAAAGAATTATGGTTATGATTGCCAATACTTTTTTGTTGCGTACCAAGGTTACTAAAGGTATCGCAAGCATCTCCATGAGAAAGAGTGTTATCAGAAACCAGTAGCCGAATGGTCGCAGATAATCAACCTCAGCAAGCGTCATGTCATGTTTCAGTATTACATCAAACAGAACCGTTGTCACTATGGAGAGGAGTGCCAATGTAGCCTGTGGCACAAGAATGGTTCTTGTTTTCTTCAACAATAACAATAAAGTTTTACCCCCCCCCATTGGCTTGATAAAGCAGCCGGATATAAAGAAGAACAGCGGCATGTGGAACGAGAGGATGAAACGCGCAGCAGGCTCCTGAAGCGAACCGATACAATGTTCAAAAATCACAAGAAGCATTGCTATGCCTCGCATCGCGTCAATGTGCTCTATTCTTTTTTTCATATGGTTATATAATTTGTGCGTATCGCCGGGTGACATGACAACGGGCTGTGTCTTGTCGCCGTTCTCCTCGCAGCTCAGCAACCCAGCAATTCATCAATCAATTCCACATACTTGCCTGGGGTGTTCAGCGGAAATTTGGCTTCGACTTCTTCAAACGGGACGTGGCATTTGAGTTTCTGCTCTATGAAATCCTCAAATGCGGCAACGCTTTCTGCCATTGGCTTGCGGATGTCAATGCATTCGGCTGCCTGATACTTTTTGAGATATTGGGCGGAAGAGTCATTGTCGGTGTAATATGTTGAGAGAACCGGTTTCCCCGACGACATATACTCAAAGATCTTGCTCGGCACCATTCGGGCATTTGAACCGCCGATGTTAATCAGGACATCCGAATGTGCCGCAATTGATTTGAGCAGGTTGTTGGGCACAAACGGATGTATTATACTGGTTCCCTTAAAACCCTTCAGCGATTCTTTCGCCTTTGCCGTTCCACTGGTTCTCGTCACGAAAAACATCAGATTGATTTTGTCGGCATATCGGGAGCTCCCTATCATTTTTATAAGATAGGCAGGGTCTCTGTCAGGAAGTGTCAATATGCCGGAATACAGCATGTTGATTTTTCCTTCTTTTGTGAATGTTTCTTCTTCTGTTGTTTTGCCCGGCCGGATGATGCCCGGAATGTCAAGAAAGCGTATGTTCTTGAAGAATGGCTTGTCCTTTGAATGTGTTTCTTGGTAGGCTTTGTTTGAATACATGCTGATAATCCGGTCTGGATATCTTAGTATCTTTTCCTCGTCTCTCAGCAACATGCGGTATGCATAACCTTTTGGGAGATACTTGGCCAAATCCTTCCCGGAGAACGGGTCCCACAATATTGAGACAAGTTTGACCTTTCCATCAAATTTCTTCACTTGTGATCCGGCATACAAGGTATCTCTGCCGTTATGTTCTGCCACGACCAGATCAAAATGCTCTTCCTTATGTAGCTTAATGGCTTCTTTCGCCACGTGTCTGGCCAGAAGCGGTTCATAATTGGGATAGATGGGAATGTACAGAAATTGCCAAAGGCGCATATATAGACGGTCCAGCTTTACGATAAACCGATAGATGCCTTTCGTCTCATTGTCCCTTGCAAATGTGTACAGAATCCACCATTTGCCGCGATTGAACCGATGAACTTTCACCCCGTTCACTTCTTCATGCTTTTTCTGCCCATGGAATCTGCATGCCAGACAATGTATTTCATATCCGCCCTTGTCGAGCATCGCTCTGATTATCTTGTCATCGCAAAGGACATTTGCCGACCTTGTGGGGGGATATGACCGAATTATAAACAAAACTTTCTTCATGTCTCTTTATTCTCTCATGAATTTCCCGTAATCCAGATTGCCGGCATAAATGTCTTTCCGGTATTTCACCGCGCACCACATGGCGTGGGCAAACGCCTTCGGGTTCTGACGCGAAACCAGACATCGCACCAGTCGCCAGAGGTTGCACCAGGCGGTTGCCATTGCTCCCTTTGCGCCCATTTTGTGCTTGTGCCGTAGGTATTCGCGGTTGATAACGTACATATACGTGCTTTTGGCACTCGGTATCCTGTATTCTTTTGATGCAAGGTGCTTTACCTTCACCGACGGGTCCAATATGCATTTCAGCCCGTCGGCTTTGGCATGTTTGTAATACCCGAAACTGAAATCCAGATCCTCGGCATAAGCATAACTCGTAAGGTTCTCGTCCCAGCGGCAGCCCCATTTTGCCACAAGGCTTTTTCTGACAACAAAGAAATATCCCATCGCCCACTGCGTTTCTGTCCGGTCTTTTATATTGTCGGGATATCGCCCAAGCATTGAATTGGTCACATGGCCAATTTTGCGTCTCCTGAATGATTTTGTGCCCAACAGATATCCTGCACTTGACGCAGGGGTTTCAGTGAACTCGTCTATCCCCGCAATCATGGCGATGTCCGGATTCTGCATCAACTTGTAGACATTGCCTGTTGTGTCCGGATTTACGTCGATATCGTCATCAGCAAAAACCATTATCTCATTCACGGCTCTGGCCATCCCCACGTTCCTTGCCTCTGTCGAACTTGGCACATGCTGATATTCATGGCATAATACGCTGCACGCATCTTCGTGCGCAAACAATATGCTTTTGTTTACATCCCTGACAGACGGATCTTGCGACTGGTCAACAACAATAATCTGATTGGGTGTGTCAATGCCGTTCATAAGGCATCTTAACGTCCGGTCCAGACTTTTCGGACGGTTCATTGTCGGGATAATGACAGTTATTGGTATCTGCATAAGCATTTGTTTTTTTTAACGGCACACGCTCTTGAATAACCTGCCAAAATTGTCCCGTATCAGTTTGGGAATATAAAGGACATGCCTTCTTAGCCTGTTTTTTCTTGCAATTCTGTTTATTCTGGTCATCCTGAATGCTTCAGCAACCGACTTCGTGCCCGTGTAAACAGCATGGAATGTCTCTGCCTCCTTTGTCCACACCGAAGGCCTGTTCAACCGGGCGTTGCCCGCCACCGCTTCCTCCACACTCCTTTCTTCCCAAACGAAATCATCAGAGGAAGCCTGAAACAATGAATTTCCTTTGTCGGTATTTGCCAATATCAGAGAAATCTTTCCCTCATAACTGTTTAATGCGCCTTTCGGTATTCCCCAAAAATCTCCGATTGTTATGTCTGCGACCCTTTCCCTTTTTGCAAACCGGCAAGAATAGCACACGGGGCGATGCATCACGCCTTTCAGGAAAGCCACTAAATATTCGTCCTCTTTGTGATTCCGTTTATAGACAATCTTGTCTTTATGGTCATAGACTACCGTTTGGTAGTCTATTTCTCCTCGGAATGTTATGTTCCCGATTGTCTGGGCCTCTATTCTTTTGCGGCTTAAATGTTGGTTTAAATATTCAAACGGGGGAGTTCCATGACAAACCAGATCTATTGTGTGAAGTTTGTCGTATGGCTTGCCCAAATATTGAAGCAGCCCGGCCACTGAGCATGGCAAGCCGATGAACAGGCATTCTTTGCCTTCTTTCAGGTCGCCCTGAACTTGACAATATATTTTCCCCGGGTCGCAATACACATATTTGCTCCCTTTCAGCAGTTTCAGGTCATCAGAATCTGTAATTCGGATGTATTTGGGGTAGCCGCCATACGCCGTGGCTCCATAGACAATGCCCCCTCTGTTTAAAACCGCACGGGAGAAAACGGTCGCAGCCCCGCCCGACGCGCAAGTGCTTCTGTCTGGTTCCTCTTTTGAATTTGCGGCGTAGGCATGCTGGGGTGCATTGAAAACAGGAGCATTGATTACCGGGCAGCTTTTCTCACAAAGTCCACAATTCCTGCATCGTTCTGTATTCACCGAAGGGACTTTGACAGCCAACCCGTTCTCGACGATTGTTATGGCGTCAAACTTGCAGGCATTATAACATGCCATACACGAAACACACTGTTTTTCCGGGCAAAGATTGGGCATGTCAATTAAGGTTGTTTGTCAGGAATGTTTTTGATGCTTCTATTTTGTTTTCCAATACACCGGTGTTCAAGGAATCCCAATGTATTTCCTCCGGCACGTCTTTGCATTGTCCTTTTTCAGCTATTCTGTCACACAATCCCACATCTCCGAGCAAGTCCGACACCCGTGTGTCGCTTGTGCCTTTCGCCACAAAGACCCGGAAATTCTTCTTGAAGATGAGTGAAAATGATACGGCATGAAATGAATTGGTCACCACGTAGGTGGCATTTCTCAGTAACGACACGAATTCTGCGGGGCCGACCTCATAATGGTTGCAAAAATTATATTTCAGATCCCGCAAGTTCTTGTATACGACTACCACAGGCATCTTTTTGTCTTTGCCGAGTTGTCGGGCAAAATCCCTCATGCCATCGACATCCCCGATAAAATACCCTAATATATAATCCCCTTTCACAATCCTGTCGGGAGAAATCGCCGCCCATTCATCTGATGACAGCAAGAATACCGGATCGACCACATCCTCAACAGGGCGTTTTGTGGCAGATGCTATTATTGCAGAACTTTTTGTCTCTCTCGACGACAGGGCTTTAAACCCCGAAGTGTATTGTGCTATATTCTCTTTTGTCGCTTCGTTGTCTGCTCCCGCCCCAAGCGAAGGTGCATAAGCAACGCACTTGTGCTTGTCATAGACAAAAGACAACATATAATTGGGATTGAAATCCGTACATTGCACATTCCAGATTTGGTCGCTGCCACAAACAAAGTAATCAAAGTCATCATTTAATGATTCTAAATCTCCTTCCATTTCCGCCGTCATAGGGACATTGTCCTTCAGGAATTTGTCGAAATTTTTCTTGTGTTTCGTCAACTTGCAGTAATTCATCATTGACTGGACATTCCTGAAAACCGATAATACCCCCCCCAGGGCAATATTGTCCTAAATAAATTACGGGCATGAAGAAAGTGAGGTTGTTATAGAACG
>CAVHBF010000114.1:0-6187 GCA_963634195.1 Bacteroides thetaiotaomicron
TGGGGCTGTGGGGAGCGTTGTGGGGCTATATTTCCATTAACAGCGACGGCAGGACAGTCGTTGGCGCATACTTTTCACACCAGAGCGAAACGGCAGGCGTAGGCGCACTTATAACAGAGGAAAAATTCCAGAACCAGTTCAAGGACAAGGTGGTCTTTGACGACAGCGGTCATGTGCTGTTGTCTGTCGTCAAAATAGGCAAAAAAGTTGACGGGCTTCCCGCCAACAGCAGATGTGATGCCATAACAGGAGCGACACTGACTTCCGACGGAGTCGCCGGAATGATAAAGACGAGTCTTAAGGACTATGCAAACATTTTCAAAAACAAAAATCAGATTCAGCCGTTATGAAAGTTCTGTCAAAACAAAATAGAGATGCGCTCGTCGAGCCATTGAATGTCAACAATCCCATTGTTGCCCAAGTGCTGGGCATCTGCTCCGCCCTTGCCGTCACGTCTCAGCTCAAGCCTGCAATTGTGATGGGATTGTCTGTCACTGTCATCACCGCAATGTCCAACGTCATTATCTCGTTGATAAGGAATACGATTCCAAACCGCATACGCATCATAGTCCAGCTTGTTGTGGTTGCGGCCCTTGTCACCATAGTCAGCATGATACTGAAGGCTTTTGCCTATGACGTAAGCGTGCAGCTGTCTGTCTATGTGGGATTGATAATTACCAACTGCATACTGATGGGGCGGCTTGAAGCTTTCGCGATGCAGAACAAGGTCATTCCGTCATTCTTTGACGGAATCGGAAACGGTCTGGGCTACGCATGGATTCTGATTGTAGTTGCGTTCTTCCGTGAACTGCTTGGCAACGGGACACTGTTGGGGATGACGGTCATTCCGGCTACCGCTTACGACTTGGGATATGCCAACAACGGAATGATGACGATGCCGGCTATGGCACTGATTATTGTGGGCTGTGTAATTTGGGTACACAGTTCTGTCACAAACAAAAAATAAAAAAGCAATAGAATTATGGAACATTTTGTGAGCCTTCTCGTCCGTTCTGTTTTTGTGGACAACATGATTTTTGCTTTCTTCCTTGGCATGTGTTCTTATCTTGCCGTGAGCAAGAGCGTAAAGACTGCGCTGGGACTTGGAGTTTCCGTAACGTTTGTGCTGTTGGTTACTGTGCCGATTGACTGGCTGCTTCAAACAGAGATACTTGCCGAAGATGGGATTCTGGGCATTGATTTGAGTTACTTGTCATTTATATTGTTCATTGCGGTCATAGCAGGTATTGTCCAGTTGCTGGAGATGGCAGTGGAGCGGTTCAGCCCGTCCCTGTATTCCGCTTTGGGAATATTCCTCCCGCTTATAGCCGTCAACTGTGCAATCATGGGTGCAAGCCTGTTCATGCAGCAGAGAATCAATCTGGATCCGTCCAACACCCAACATATAGGAAGTCTTTCTGATTGCGTCTCATATTCTTTGGGAAGTGGAATAGGGTGGACTCTGGCCATTGTGGCTCTTGCCGCCATCCGTGAAAAAATGGCCTATACCAATGTTCCCCGCAACTTGCGCGGATTGGGCATCACGTTTATCACAGTAGGTTTGATGGCAATGGCGTTTATGTGCTTCTCGGGTTTGAAAATTTAATCGACCGGATTTCAAAATCAACAGTTATATCTTATGGATTTCCATTTTATTTTTGCCAGTATTGGCGTATTCTTAGCAATAATACTATTACTTGTTGTCGTGTTGCTTGTGGCGAAAAGGTATCTGTCGCCGAGCGGCAAGGTAAACATCACTATCAACGATAAAGACACCGTCTCGGTAGAGCAGGGGAACAGTCTTCTGGCAACCCTTTCTGAAAACGGGATATATCTGCCCTCGGCTTGCGGCGGAAAAGGAAGCTGCGGTCAATGCAAATGCCAGGTGCTGGAGGGAGGGGGAGAAATCCTTGACTCTGAAAGGGGGCAGTTTACAAGGAAGCAGGTGAAAGACCATTGGCGTCTTGGATGCCAGTGCAAAGTCAAGGGCGACCTTAAGATAAAGGTCCCGGAGAGTGTTATGGGTGTCAAGGAATATGAGTGTACGGTAATAAGCAACAAGAATGTCGCTACGTTCATCAAGGAATTCATTGTCGCTCTGCCGGAAGGCGCCCACATGGATTTTGTGCCGGGCAGTTATTCCCAAATCAGGATTCCGGCCTATGAGATGGACTATAATGTGGACATTGACAAGGATTCTATCGGAGCGGAATATCTTCCCGCATGGGAAAAGTTCGGGCTGTTTGACTTGAAATGCAAGAATACGGAACCCACGATTCGTGCCTATTCCATGGCGAATTATCCAGCGGAAGGCGACAGGTTCATGCTCACCGTCAGGATTGCCACGCCTCCGTTCAAGCCAAAACCGCAAGTAGGCTTCATGGATGTCATGCCGGGTATTGCCTCGTCATACATATTTACGCTCAAACCCGGCGACAAGGTCCTTATGAGCGGTCCTTACGGAGAGTTTGCACCGAGGTTCGACTCCGACAAGGAAATGATTTGGGTCGGCGGCGGCGCGGGTATGGCTCCGCTAAGGGCGCAGATCATGCACATGACAAGGACTTTGGACACAAGGAACAGGATAATGCATTTCTTCTATGGGGCCCGCGCTTTGAACGAAGTCTTCTATCTGGAGGATTTTCTGCAGTTGGAAAAAGACTTTTCTAATTTCCATTTCCATCTTGCGCTTGACAGGCCTGACCCTGCCGCCGACAAGGCGGGAGTCAAATATACGGCAGGCTTTGTACACCAGGTAATGTACAATACATACTTGAAAGACCATGAGGCACCGGAAGACGTGGAGTACTACATGTGCGGTCCCGGTCCTATGAGCAAAGCTGTTGTTGATATGCTGACAGATCTGGGTGTGGAGTCGGAAAACATAATGTATGACAACTTTGGAGGTTAGACTGCTCAGTAATCTGTATAGTGGCGTTTTCTGCATGGGATTGTCCTGAAATGTGCAGAAAACAGGATTCCCGGACAAGTCGGCAGAAGCTGCCATGCAAGATTAACCGGTGGCGTTCCCCCAACTTTGCGAGCAGAAGGTTGGGGGAACGCCACATAGATGACAAACGGAGAATGGAACGTCTTTGGAATGGTAATTACATAAAGGTTTGGGTTGCGAATTTCATGATTTTCTTTTCGTTCATGATAGTCATGCCTTTGCTGCCTCTCTATCTGAGCGAAACATTTCAGGCAAACAAGCATGTTATCGGGCTTGTGTTGTCGGGCTACACCATTACGGCATTGCTGGTAAGACCGTTGAGCGGTTATCTGGTTGACAATTTCCGTCGCAGAGATGTTTTGCTCATAAGCTATTTCCTCTTTTTCATTTTTTTCGCAGGTTACATTGTTGCTGCATCCTTGTTGCTGTTCACCATCGTCAGGACTTTTCATGGAGCGCCGATGGGAACAGTCACCGTTGCCAACAGCACTGTTGCGATTGATGTCCTTCCTTCGTCAAGAAGAGCGGAAGGTATCGGCTATTACGGGCTGTCAAACAATCTGGCAACAGCCATTGCGCCAACGGTAGGCCTCTTTGTATACCAATACCTGCATTCCTACGACATTGTCTTCATTATAGCCCTGGTGTCATCGGGGATTGGTTTGTATGTCAACAGTACCGTGAAACTTAAAGAAAGGCAATTGCAAAAGGTGAAGTGCAGACCGTCTCTTGACCGCTTCATACTTCTTAAGGGCTGGAGTCTTGGACTGACTTTGGTATGTCTGGCTTTTTCCTACGGTGTTCTTTCTACATATCTGGCAATATACGGAAAGGAGGAACTCCACATGACATCCGGATCCGGGCTGTTTTTTGCCGTTCTTTGCTGTGGTCTGATGACGAGCCGCCTGATTGGGGCACGTACTCTCAGACGGGGCATGATAGTGTTCAACTGCGCCATAGGTGTGATCATCAGCCTGTGTGGCTATTTCCTCTTCGCCGCATTGCATAACAATTGGGGGTATTACGGGGCGGCATTGGTTATCGGACTCGGCAACGGTCATATGTTCCCCGCCATGCAGAATATGTTCATCAGTCTTGCCCCGTCTTCACAGCGCGGCACAGCCAACAGTACGCTGCTGACAGCCTGGGACATCGGAATCGGTCTTGGTGTCCTGTTCGGGGGAAGTTGTGTCGAATGGCACGGCTACGGTTCCGCGTTTTGGCTCGCATGGATCATAAATGCAATAGGAGTGGCGTTCTTCTTTGCTTTCGCAAAGGCTCACTATGAACGCAACAGACAATAGCCGTCTGGCACACATCGCTTTCCGTAGACTTTACAGTCGCAATTCCTCCGTGCAGTATTCGCGCGCTTTGGGGCGGTGGGAAATGCAGATGATTGTAGTGTCTGAAAAATTCGTGGTGATGTTGTGAAGCAACGCCGCTTCTGTCTCAATGTCTAGGGCAGATGTCGCTTCGTCAAGCAGAAGGACGGGGGCGTTCTTAAGCAAAGTCCGGGCTATGCACAGTCTCTGCGCCTGTCCTTCTGACAAAGACATTCCGCCTTCGCCGCACTGCGATGACAGTCCTTGCGGCATTTTTTCCACAAAATCGGCTTTTGCAATGGTCAGGACATGGAGGAGTTCTTCGTCTGTCGCATCAGGGGCTGCCAGTTTGAGGTTCGCTCTGATTGTTCCGCTGAACAGGGTGTTCCCTTGCGGCACATATGCAAACAGCGGACGGGTGCTTGGATCGGCAACGTGCGAAAAGTTCCGGTTGTATACGTGAATCTCTCCCTTTTCCGGACTGAAAAGAGCCAGCATCAGGCGTATCAGCGTGGTCTTGCCGCGTCCGGTAGCTGCGGAAATCACCGTGCGCGAACCGGGCCGGAAATCATGGCTGAGATTGTAGAGGACAGGCTTGTTCTTGTCATATCCGAAAGTCACGTTTGTCACTTTTATACCAATCTTGCCATTGTCTGAAAATGACTTGCAAACCGAGACCGTTGCCTTGTCTTGCACGTTTGCATTTTCCCCTCCAATTTTCTTTATCTCAAGCAGCCTCTCGCCCGACGTAAGAAGGTTTATCAGTTCGGGGACAAACCTTATCATGCCTCTGGCTGGTCTTTGTATCTGCGCCACAAGCTGTATGAAAGCAATCAGTGTCCCGTATGTTATCATGCCCACAGAAAGATGGTAAGTCCCCCAAATGAACGTGAACAGATAAGCTGTCACAAATCCCGTGTTGACTATCAGGTTGGAAGTTATGGAGAAATACGCCCTGCGCCTGACAAGGTTTACGAGCAGGTCTTGGGTAAAAACCACTTTGTCCAGAACCGTACACATGGCTCCCTCCAGAGTCTTCAGAACTATATTGTTGTGTACGCCCTCCTGATATTGGGCCTGAAGACGGCTGTCAACATCTCTTATCCTGCGTGAAATCTTCCGTATTTTCCTTACATACAACTTTCCCAGCACAAGGAAGAAGGGAATCACTATCAGTATAAACAGCGACAGCTTCCTGTCCATAAGATAAAGGAATATGAAAGCTCCGCAAAATTGCGCCGCAACAACGAAAAAAGAGGGCAGGGTGTCGGTGACGAAACTGACAATGGCATTGACGTCTTTTTCTATCCTGTTGACAACGTCGCCGCTGTGGTATTTGTGGAGAAGCAGCCATGAAGCGGATATGGCGTGTCTGAACACGTCAAGCTGCATCTTGTTGGTGGCTCTGACGCTAAGCATGGTATTGACCCATGTCCTCCATGCCGCTACGGCCAGTTGCAGAACCATTGTGATGACAAGCAGGATTATTGCGTCCCTTAACGGGAAAAGTTTGCTTGTCCCGGTGGCAATGTCAATGGTCAGCTTGGTTGCCCATACAAACAGAAACTCAAGCGCAACGATTATCAGTCCGGCGATGAGATTGTTGGCAGACTGGAAGCGGTTGGCTTTCAGCCCTTGCCACACCAGTGCCAGTATGTCCCGGTTTAACTGCTTTAGCGGTTTCATCTGTCTCGTCAGCGTTTGTCCGCTCCCCATAGCAGCTTGTTGCGCAATGTGGCGAAAAAGGAATGGTCTGAAGAACGGACAATATTGATGAAAAAGGGGGCTTTGGCGATTTCCACGGTTGTGGTGTCCTGAAAGCTTGTGCTCCTGCCATCAATGGCCACCATGAAGTTTTCCGAACGGCTTTTGACCTTGAGCTTTATCCGCACGTTGTCATTGAGTACCAATGGTC
>CAVHBF010000115.1:0-5997 GCA_963634195.1 Bacteroides thetaiotaomicron
ATAACAAGCCCATCGGCAGAATTAAGTATGCACTAAATTAATTCCGCCAACGGGTTTACATAAGAAATATTGCTTAAATTTGCAAGCAAATACGTTGCTTTCGTAATGGACAGACATCTGATACTCAAACAAACCAATGCCTTTGCAATGTTCAACGGTCTGTTTTTTGGCATCTACTGTAGCATCGGCTTTTTATGCGCGGTAAAAGGCATGACAAACAGTGCCATGAGCATGTTGGGCCTGATGATAACCCTCACGGTTCCTGTTATGGGATTTTATTTCGCCCGCAAGTTTGAGCGACAGGTCAGAGAAGATGCCCCCGTTTCGTTTGGCAGGTCGTATCTTTACTCCTTGATGCTGTATCTCTATGCTTCAATAGTTCTGGCTCTTTTTGTATTCGCCTATTTCCACTGGTTTGACAAGGGAGCGTTTGCCGACGGCTATGTCACAATGTTCAATTCCCCCGAGGTGCAGGCAGCTCTGAAGCAGTCGGGTATGGACAGCTCCATTGACAAAACTTTGCGCCAGAACGGTTTCAGCAACGTTAGCGAGATGCTTTCAAGCATCAGTCCGTTTGACATTTCGTGCGGAATACTTAACATGAACATCCTGACAGGCATGGTGCTTGCCGTGCCTACGGCGCTGTTCGGCAGGACTCGCCGCAGGTGATTGGCGATAGCGCAACCAAATACGTATATTTCTCAAAAGACAATGGATATATCAGTAGTAATACCTCTTTTCAACGAGGAAGAGAGCCTGCCCGAACTCTTTGAATGGATACACCGGGTCATGACGGCCAACAAGTTCAGCTATGAAGTCATCTTCGTGAATGACGGAAGTACGGACAAATCCTGGGACACGGTGACCGAACTCCGCAAGGACAATCCCGAGGTCAAGGGCATAAAGTTCCGCCGCAACTACGGCAAGTCCGCCGCCCTCTATTGCGGGTTTGAAAAAGCTCAGGGAGACGTGGTCATTACGATGGATGCCGATTTGCAGGACTCGCCCGATGAGATACCGGAACTGTATCGCATGATAACGGAAGACGGCTATGACCTTGTGAGCGGATACAAGAAGAAACGTTACGATCCCCTCTCAAAAACAATACCTACCAAACTGTTCAATGCAACGGCCCGCAAGGTCAGTGGAATCAAAAACCTGCATGATTTCAATTGCGGGCTGAAAGCCTACAGGAATGTTGTGATAAAGAACATCGAGGTATATGGCGAGATGCACCGGTATATTCCGTATCTTGCCAAGAACGCCGGGTTTGACAAAATCGGGGAGAAAGTGGTGCATCACCAAGCCCGCAAGTTCGGGCATACCAAGTTCGGCGGTCTTAACCGTTTTGTCAACGGTTATCTGGATCTCATGAGTTTGTGGTTCATCAGCAATTTCGGCCGCAAGCCCATGCATGTGTTCGGCTTTTTGGGCTCACTGATGTTTTTCATCGGCTTTGTGGCTATAGTCATTGTTGGAATAGGCAAACTCTGTGCGCTGGCCAAGGGGATTCCGGCCCGGCTGGTGACAGACTCCCCGTATTTCTACCTGTCTCTGACAATGATGGTGCTAGGCACACAACTGTTTCTTGCTGGATTCATAGGAGAGTTGATAAGCCGTAATGCAAACAGCCGTAATTCATACCAGATTGATGAAGAGATATAGCCGTATGTTGCGCGGTCTGTCATGCAGTGGTTTCCTTGCCGGTGTGGTGGCGATTATTGTGTCGTGCAGTTCCAGTGACTGTCCTCTCAACAATACAGTGATGCAGAAGTGCGGGTTCTATGATGCAGATGGCACAGCCTTGACTGTAGGTGACACCCTCACCGTGACAGTGAGGGATTCTGTGGTGCTGAACAGGCTGACAGATGGGACAAACATAAAACTGCCAATGAGTTACAACGAACCGGCCGACACACTGGTTTTTATCTTTAAACCAGTCGGGGTGGCGGAGGCCGTGGCGGATACGGTTGTCGTTTCAAAGACCAACACCCCCCATTTCGTATCGCTTGACTGCGCCCGTTCAATGTTCCACACAATAACAGGAGTGTCGTGCAGCAAACGCACACCGGATGCCGTGTACAACTATGCCATAGGACAAGTAGTCATAACAAATGCGGAAGTCAACTATGAAGAGCGAGAGAACCTGCAGATATTTTTTAACGTGTATCGGTAGCGTGCTGTTCTCGCTTGCCGCAACCGCCCTGTCCCATAAGCATACTGACGTGTTGCTGAGAGACACGGTGCCGTTTGTTGTCGAAAAACAAGTGTTCTTTAACGTTGCAGGTGTGGTGTTGTGGCAATTCAGCGACTATGGTGAGGTAGAAGGTGGAGTCCGGCTTAATCTGAAAAGGAAATATTTTCCGGTAGTCGAGGCAGGCGTCGGCATATGTGACAAGACACATGATGAAACGGACATTCACTATAAAACCTCAAGCCCCTTTGTGAGGATAGGGTGTGACTACAATTTCATGAAGAACAAACTTTCTGACAACCGCATCTATGGAGGAATCAGGTTTGCATACACTTCTTTCAACTACGATATGGACGCTCCGTCTCTTGAAGATCCATACTGGAGTGGCAGCAAGCTTGATTTCAATTTCAAGAACGTCAGGAGCAATGCTTTCTGGTGTGAATTTGTCTTCGGGCTTGAAACCAAGGTGTGGCGCAGATTCTGTGTCGGATGGTCTGCACGCTACAAGAAACGGTTCAGCCATAAAGTTTCAGAGACAGGCAAGGCATGGTATATTCCAGGCTATGGGGAAAACGATGACCACCTGTTTTCCGGAACACTCAATGCTGTGTTCCGTTTCTGAACACTGAGAAACATTCCTTTACATACAAAAACAATCCGATAATGACAGTAAAAGCCAGAAATATGTTAAGGCTGTTCTTTGTGCTCCTCTTGGCGGCAGCCACAGCCTGGATATTGATTGACAACAAGACCGCCCCCTTCCGGAAAATGGAGGGGAGAGTGTTTGGTACATACTACCATATCACCTACCAGTCCTCCTCTGATTTTGAAAAAGAAATTCTTGGACAGTTGGGGGCTGTTGACTCCTCATTGTCCGCATTCAACAAGAACAGCATAGTTTCCAAGATTAACCGAAACGAAAGGGTAAGGGTGAACAATATGTTCAGAACGGTCTTTGAGATGGCGCAAGACGTTTCACGCAACACCAACGGAGCGTTTGACGTGACAGTGGCTCCACTGGTCAACCTGTGGGGGTTTGGTTTCAAGGACAAAGAGCAGGTGAGCCAACAAAAGATTGACAGCATTCTGTCTTTTGTAGGCTTCCGGGATATAAGTTTGCAAAAGGGCTACGTCGTGAAGAAGCATCTGCAGACAATGCTTGATTTCAGTGCCATCGCAAAGGGATACGGGTGTGATGTGGTCGCCGATTTTCTTGTCGCTCACGGGGTGGAGAACTTCATGGTGGAAATCGGCGGGGAAATCCGGGCATCAGGAACCAATTCGGAAAGCCGGCCTTGGACTCTTGGAATAGAGAAGCCTGTGGAGGATTCCGTGCCGCAGCGTCAGGAATTGTTCTCAACCATACAGAAATCTCCTATGGCGATAGCAACGAGTGGCAATTACCGCAATTTCTATTATAAAGACGGGCGCAAATTCGCTCATACTATCTGTCCGTATACCGGCTATCCGATACAACACAATATGCTCTCGGCTACGGTGAGTGCGCCATCTTGCGCCATAGCTGATGCCTATGCCACAGCCTTTATGGTAATGGGGCTGGAGGAGTCCAAGAAAATCTTGTCAAAGACCAAAGGCATTGATGCCTTTTTCATATTTACTGACAAGGGCGGATACTACAGGACTTGGTGCTCAGAGGGGTTGGCAAAGTTCATTGACAAATGAGGATTCCTGTTCTGCAAAATTCCGTCTATGACAAAATTCTTGAACTGCCGCTTTTCCAAGGGCACAGCAGAGAAGACTTGACCGCAATCCTTTCTAAGGTAAAGGTGGAGTTTGCCCGCTATAGGAAAGGTCAGATTGTCGTGCGGCAGGATGATTCGTGCAGGAATATCATATTCCTTATAGAGGGGGAAGTCGCTGTTTCGCGTACATCCCTTCGCAAGGACATCCTTTTTTCAGAACAGTTCAGTGCTTTCAGGTCATTTGGAACAGAAACGCTTTTCGGTCTGCGCCAAAGCTACTGCTATTCGGTTACAGCATTAAACGCAGTTAATACTTTCGTGGTTGACAAAGAGGGGGTTACCGGTCGGTTGTTGAACTATGAGGTCTTCCGCTACAATCTCCTCAATATGCTGACCACCCGCATTCAGCGTTGCCAGCAGGTGCTTTGGCTTCCGGAGGAAGACGATATCGAACGTAGTTTTGTGCTGTTGTGCAAGAGAAATTTTATCCATCCGGCTGGCACCAAGACCATAGAGGGAGGCATGGTGGCTCTCGCCCGTATGATGAACAGACCGCGCATACACGTTTCGAACATGCTTAACGCGCTTGAGAAACGTCGGCTTGTCTCTTTGGGGCGCAAAAAAATCACTATTCCGAGTTTTGAGAAACTGATAAACCCCTGCTAAGGCAATAGTGTCCAAAATAAATTGAAGAAAAAGGAAAAAGTTTTCCCTGTTTTTTACAAATACTTCAAGGATTACACACAAATAAATCGGCACCAAGCAGTTGTGTTCATCGTTTAAACTTCTGCTAAGTGCCGATATATTCTGTTGAATTTGTCGATTACAAACTCTCGTAATAGCTTCGTATCTTTTGCGCCATTAGCAGACATCGCTGTTCAAGGAACTCTGTGTACGAGTCACTATCCATATTGTATATGCCGGCAGGAATACAATTGGCGGAAAGATTCTTTTCAAGGTCTGCTGCATCAATGATAGACCCACAAACGGCTTGTTTTGTGTCACACTGCTTCAAAGCCACAGAGAAATAATCCTTTGGCGAACGCATACCTATAGATTCGTTTACAGGTCTGTCGAGATAGGCATAGTTGGCTTCTTGGTTGTAGAGGTTCTTGCTATAGTTTTTCTTGATAAGATACTTCTTCGGGAAGATATGATGTACATCTCCACCAAGACTTATCAACTCACGCACCGTGATATTAGTGGACAACAACGAAATGTCATTGAAGTAAACCTGCGCTGCCAAATACACGAGATAGGTAGGATTTGTCGTGGAGGTGGAGCTCAGATTTTGCGGCAAAGCTACTGTCCAAAAGTTTTCGGAAAGTATGGCATCTTCCATTGCCTTTAGCATAGTTGGAACACCGCGTTCACTTATCTGGCGCAAATCCTTTGCAAAAGCAGATTCTGGAGACGTGCTGTACCTTCCTGTAAGAGCAGACAGCACATACCACTTTTGTACGATGCGCTTTCTCTCTGCAACAGGCACATCGGACTTTTGAAGCAACAGATGTATTGTATAAGCAAAATCAAGTGCCATATTTGAAGTGACCATTTTGCTCGAAATAAAACCTGCAGACTTTATGGCTATCATAAACTGTGTGAAGTTGTACTGGCTGATAACATTGAGCACGCCATCATACATTTGTTTGAATGTGTCATCCACAATCTCCTCTTTGAAATCTCTGGTTTCGAAATCACGCCCTGTGAGCAACTGTACGAGTTCTGCGAGTTTGGCTCGCTTCAGTTTGTGCATGAATGCGACACGGATAACATCATCACATGTAGGGTCGTATACCGTTTCAGAATCAGTGGAAAGCCAAGCCAATTTGTCAAGATAACCGCTTGAGGCAAATTCCGTATCGTGTTCCTTTATATAATTATAATAGGAGGGAACAACAGACAGATGGCTGAAATAATCGATGATTTTGCGCAAGGTGTTTCCCTTGTGAGCCTCATCAGCTGCCATCTTTGACATCACGAAATCACCTTGACTAAGTGCAGAGCCTTTGGAATTGATGCGGATAAAAATGTCTGTCACTACATCTATATCCAGTTTCTCAGACAACTCGATCACACCCATCTGAGTAGCTTCTATCC
>CAVHBF010000116.1:0-5974 GCA_963634195.1 Bacteroides thetaiotaomicron
GGGCGGCAACCGCAACACGACATTCGGCACGTATTTCTGGATAGTGTTCATGACCCTTGCCGCCCTGGTGCTGTGCGGCAGCCTGTGGATAGCCCTCGGAGTGGCGGCAGTGGCTTCGGCTGTAGTGTTCACGGCACTGCGCTATCCCCAAAAGCGCAAGAAAATTTATGCAAACCTCAACAGCATGATAACCATGCTGCTGGGAGGCCTGTGGCACGGTGCAAGCCTTAACTTCATAATTTGGGGAGGTCTGAACGGCACCGGCATGATAGTGTTCAAATTCTGGCGCGACATGACCTTGCTGACCAGAGCCCTGGTGAGCACCATGGCATTTGAACTCCTCATTGTCATTGACTTCATCTGGCCCGGACCGCTATGCAACATACTTCTTGTGTTTCTGACGTTCATTACCGTAAGCACATGGATACGCTATCTGTATTCGCTCTGCGGAAGCAAAGACCGTTTCGGGTGGCTGGAACACGGGTGGAGTGTTCTGGTGACATTCGTCTTCATAACATTCACACGCCTGTTTTTCCGCAGCGGCTCCAACCTTGACCCGGCGGTAGCCAACGAAACGGCATGGTCAACAGCCAGCCGCATGGTCAACAGCATGGGATCGCAATGGAACGCCAGCATCATGCCCATAATACAGAATTACCACAACGTGTTCATCCTCTTTGTGGCCGGCATGGTGATACACTGGCTGCCAACACGCACCAAGCGCCGGTACCGCATCGTGTTCGCAAAGCTCCCCGTCCCGGCAATATGCCTGTGTACCGTAGTGGCAGTATTCTTCGTGTTCCAGTTCGTGTCCGCCAAGCTACAGCCGTTCATATATTTCCAGTTCTAAGATCCCGAGCCGGAAATGTCTGTCAGAACGGACAGCACCTGGTCAATGTTGCGGATATCCTGTATGGCAAGACGGCGTTTCCTGTTGTGTTCCGAGAGCCTGCAGCTGTCAAAATGGTCAGACATATACGTGATGCTGCGTCCGAAGGTGTCACTCTGATAGAACGCACTGTCGGGATTGGACACATAATACAAGGTAAGGACTCCGTTTCTGGCCACGATACGCTCAATGCCGAGACTGCGCCCGATTCTGCGGACAGCCGGGACTTTCAGCAAATTTTCGGCGGGTTCCGGCAAAGAGCCGAAACGGTCTTCCAGTTTCTTGCGGTAGTCTGCAATCAACGCATCGGAATCAAGCGAATCAAGCTCACGGTAACACAACACACGTTCGTTGGCTCCGGGTATATATTCCTCCGGCAGATAGAGAGGCAGGTCGCTGTCAAGACTGCACTCCCCTACAAACAATTCGCCCTGCAAAGACACAGACTGTCTGGCCTCGTCTTCATACAAGTCCGCGAACTCCTCCGTCTTCAATTCGTGAACAGCCTCCGAAAGGATTTTCTGGTAGGTTTCGTAGCCCATGTCTGCAATGAAGCCGCTCTGCTCCGCCCCCAGAAGGTTTCCCGCCCCGCGGATATCAAGGTCCTGCATGGCAATCTGGATGCCGCTGCCCAAATCGCTGAAGCTCTCGATTGCCTCCAGACGATGCCTGCTGTCGTCTGACAGGGCAACAGCGGGGGGAGCAAGAAGGTAACAGAACGCCTTGCGGTCACTGCGCCCCACCCTGCCCCTCATCTGGTGGAGGGCGCTCAGCCCGAAATTCTGCGCGTTGTCTATGATTATGGTATTGGCGTTAGGTATGTCAATGCCGTTCTCCACAATTGTGGTGGAGAGAAGCACATCATATTCGCGGTTTATGAAGTCCAGTATTGTTTTCTCGAGAGCATCGGGCGACATTCTGCCGTGACCGACTGCCACACGGGCATCGGGCACATACTCGTGGATAAGCGACTCTATATGCGGTATCTGGGCGATTCTGCCACACACGAAAAAGACCTGTCCGCCTCGGCTCATCTCAAAATTGATGGCATCGGCTATTATCTCATGGCCAAAGACATGGATTTCCGTCTGGATGGGATGCCTGTTTGCTGGAGGTGTTGACAGCACAGACAAATCACGTGCGCCCATCAGCGAGAACTGGAGGGTGCGGGGAATCGGGGTGGCCGTAAGGGTAAGGGTGTCCACGTTCACCTTCATCTGCCTCAGTTTTTCCTTTGTAGCCACGCCAAACTTCTGTTCCTCGTCAATGACAAGCAGCCCCAAATCCTTGAACACGACAGACTTGCCGAGCAGTTTGTGGGTGCCTATGATGATTTCTATCTTCCCGTCCTTGAGCCGCTCGCAGATTTCCTTGGTTTTCTTGGGAGAACGCGACCTCGAAAGATATTCCACGGTCACGGGGAAATTCTTCAGGCGTTCCCGGAATGTCTGATAATGCTGATATGCCAACACGGTCGTGGGCACAAGCACCGCAACCTGCTTCCCGTCGGCGGCGGCCTTGAAAGCTGCCCTCACGGCCAGTTCCGTCTTGCCGAACCCGACATCGCCGCACACCAAGCGATCCATGGGCCGTTTGCTCTCCATGTCCGCCTTTATCTGGCTTGTCACCGTCAGTTGGTCGGGAGTGTCTTCATAAGCAAAGGACGCTTCCAACTCGTTTTGCATATAGGAGTCAGGGCTGTAGGCAAAGCCATCCCTCTGCCGCCGTTCGGAGTAAAGCCTTATGAGGTCGCGCGCAATGTCCTTTATCTTCTTCTTGGTCCGCTCCTTCAACTGGTGCCAGGCTCCCGTGCCGAGTTTGCTCAGGCGCGGAGTCTCGCCATCACCCGGCCTGTATTTGCTGACCTTGCCCAACGCGTGGACAGACACGTAGACAATATCGCCGTCCTGATAAAGCAGTTTCATCATCTCCTGTTCGGATCCTCCCTTTTCAACCCTTACAAGGCCGACGAACTGCCCGATGCCGTGGTCCACGTGAGTCACATAGTCACCGGGGGAAAACTGGTTGAGCTCACGCAAAGAGTGCGCGACCTTGCCGTTTCGCGCATATTCACCGCGGAGCTGGTACTTATGGAAACGGTCAAATATCTGATGATCCGTAAAAAGGCACACTTTCAGAGTGTCATCGGAGAAGCCGGAGTGAATGGTGTTTCCGACAGGTTCAAAAGCAACAGGACGGTCTGCCTGCGAGAATATTTCCTTCAAACGGGCGTGTTGCCTGCCGCTGTCAGCGAATATGAAAATCCTGTATCCCCGAGCAACAAACCCGGAGAGAGTCTGCCCTATCAAATCAAAATTCTTGTGGAATACGGGCTGGGGCAACGTATGGAACTTTACCGACACACCTCTGACACCCGCTGGTTTTGTAGCCAACACAACAGAAGGATACGCCTTCTGGCTACGGGCAAAGTCCGTACCGTCAAGAAGCAGGCTGCCAGCATCAAGTTCGGCAACACCGTCCCTGTTTTCACCCTGTATGACAGCCCTTTCTATCAAAGCCTGTTCGCTGAAGCCCTCCTCAAATATTTTTCCGACCGTATCACGCACAAAAGCGGGGTTCTTCTGGACAAGAACGGTGGAGTCGGGCAAAAAGCTGAAGAAAGAGACACGGCTATGGGGCGAAGACGCCACAAAAGGGACCAGCGAGGCACGGTTGACCTTTTCTATCGACAATTGGCTCTGGACATCGAATGTGCGTATGCTGTCTATCTCGTCACCAAAGAAATCAATGCGGTACGGACAGTCGCAGGAATAAGAGAACACGTCAAGTATACTGCCGCGGACAGCAAACTCGCCGGGCTCATAGACGTAGTCGGTATGCCGGAAGCCAAGAGAAGACAGGCGTTCGCCGATTCCGGCAAAATCATATTCACCGCCGACCTCGACATTCAGGCAAGTTTCCCTGACGGTGTCCCGAGTCACGACTTTAACCGCCAAGGCCTCGGGATAAGTAACGACAAACATCGTGGATGCAAGACCTCTGTCAAGTCCTGCGAGCCGTCCAAGCACATCCGTACGCAGAATTTCATTGGCAGGGTCAATTTGGGCATACCTTATGCCGCGTTTGTACGGAGACGGGAAAAACAGCGAACTGCCCTCGCCCAGCAATGTTTCCAAATCACCATGAAAAGCCGTTGCCTCGTCTTCGTCATTCAAGATGACAAGGAACAGTCGCGGAACAGAAAGCAAACCATGCAGAGCACTGAAACACATTGCGCCCGAAGACCCCTGCAGACCTTCAATAAACAGGGGATCGCCAGCAACCAGCCTATTGACCCGGCTTGCCACAGCACGCACGCCACTATGGCGCATAAACAGTTTCCTTACATCCGAGGAGTCCACTTTTGCTTTTTTCTGTCAGGGTTACACGAGGAGAAGAATCTGAAATTATGGAACAAAGAAAGACCGCGTACAAACGACGCACAACAATATCCCAATATACGCCAAAAGACCACCGGAAATAATCTGGTGATCTTTGCACATCGTTGAAATATTACAGTTCAGTGAAATCAGTTTGCCGGAGTTTCTTCTGCAGACCCCTGCTGTCCGGCAGTCTGTCCCTGCGCCGGCATCGCCTGCTTTTCCGGCTGACCGGCAGCCGACGGCATGGGGACGGCCGTCTGCACAGGAGCTTTCTCCACCACAGAGCTTTGTGTCGTCTCGCCGGGGATAAGGTAAGCGGCTGCAACGCTGAACACCACCATGGCTATCGCAAGACCCCATGTGGCTTTTTCTACAAATTCCGTGGTTTTGCGTACACCGCCCAAGCTGTTGGCACTGGAGAAGCCGGCCGCAAGACCGCCACCCTTTGACTCCTGTATAAGCACAATCAAGCACATCAGGACAGCTGCGAGCACTATAAGTACGATAATGATACTATACATTTCTACTACTTTTGTTTTTGTTAATACGTATTAGCAATTTCAGATAACGCATCTGGTCTGCAAAGTAAGCACTTTTTTTTGGATTTTCGGCACTTATGGACTCAATAATTTCAAGAGCCTGCTCATATTTCCGCTGTTTGATATACAGTCCGGCCATTGTTTCCGTGAAAAACTCTTTCCTGTGTTCTTCCGCGAATGGGATGCCATCAGTTTGGGCAGTTTCCTCCGGCGGAGTATCGGCAAGATGACTGGTGATGAACGGCACGGTGAACTCTTCGTCTTCTTCGTATGCAGGACTGCTGTCATGCTGCGGAACGGCAGGAACAACGTCCGCTGCGGAAACGGTCTCTGAAGTTTCCGCGACACCTTGCCGCAGAACAGCCAGAGGCCTGTGTCGGGATTCAGCCTCTACAGGACCAGCCATCCCGTCATTTCCTATATCGGGCAACTGCTCCAAATAAAGAGAATAGTCCCCCATGGAATCAGCCGTGTCTGCCGTCTGTGGCTGGGATGCGGCTGATGACGACGTGTCTTTAAGGAAGTTGTCAATCAGAGCCAATGTCTTGTCACCGTACGCTTTACCAACGGAGTTTTCAAGTTTCACTGTAGGTATTGAGTAGTTCAGCCCCTCAACCATATCAAACAGCACGGAACGGTCTGCCACACACAGCGCAGAGACACCCAACTGCTTGCTGAACCCCGTGTCATGAACGGCGTACATATTTTGCAGTAAAAGCAAATGGAGGGTCTGGTAAAAGGGGTAGCGTTCAATGGCTTTCCTTATGACCGGAATGGTGCTGCGATCCATACGCTCCGGGTGACGTATAAGTTCTATCGCTGAGTTGAGCTGTTGTGTAATCATGAGCAAGAGATATGTATGCTGGTTGTCTTGTTGTTGTCGGGACTGGTGTGCATTGCTGCGTTGATGCCGGGATGGTAACGCACATTACCAGTTGGCTACCGTGGCATTGAAGATCTGGTCCACAAGGTCTTTTATCATCTGTGTGACCAGTTCCTCCTGCACGGCAGTGAGCTGCTGTGAAGAGTCATAATCCGCAGTTGCCGTAAAGGAGCGTTCAAAGTCATCGGAATGTTTTTTGTTGTTGACGAAGCGTACGTTGACCGTCATTTTCAACTGTGTCTGCGAGGAGTATCCGTCAGCCGACACAGACTTGTTGTAC
>CAVHBF010000117.1:0-5943 GCA_963634195.1 Bacteroides thetaiotaomicron
CCCATGGAGCGGTAAAAGTTGATGCTTGGTTGGTTCCAATTCAGACAAACCCATTCCATTCTTCCGCAACCACGCTCCACTGCCGTTTTTGCCAAATGCAAGAAAAGCGCTTTGCCGTAACCCTTGCCGCGATATTCGGGATAAACATAAAGATCTTCGAGATAAAGCCCCGCCTTGCCCACAAAAGTGGAATAATTGTGGAAATAAAGTGCAAACCCTACCTCTTTGTTCTCCTCAACAGCAAACACCACTTCTGCCACATGCTTTTCAAACAACCATTCGTCAAGCATGCTTTCGGTGGCAAGCACCTCGTTTTCCATCTTCTCATATTTGGCAATGCCTTTAATGAAACTCAAAATCAAAGGAACGTCTTTGCGCTCCGCCATTCTAATAGTCATATTGTTGATGTTTTGTTTACGTTTTTGGATAACCTGTTTGTAAAATAAAACGCCCGCTGAAGTTTTTTCAGCAGGCGTTTTGTTGTTGGGATACCCGGACTCGAACCAGGAAAGGCAGGACCAGAATCTGCAGTGTTACCATTACACCATATCCCAATGCTTTGCGAATGCAAAGTTAGGACATTCCGGTTAAACGGCAAAGAAAAATCATCTTTTTTTGTTCCTGCCATGTTTTGGCATGAATTGTGTACCCCTGTTTTTTGCCGGAGACCCTTAAAAAGTCTTTCAGCGACAGTAAATTGAAATAAAAAGAGTATTTTTGCACATTGAATTTTTAAAGGAACAACATGCAGAAGATTGCAAGGAAAAAGAAGTTGTTGCAGGTTGTCATAGACGGCATACAGGAGAAGAAAGGGCACAAGCTGGTGGTCGCCGATCTCACGGAGATAAGCGACTGTATATGCAGGTATTTCGTGATTTGCCAGGCCAACACACCTACCCAGACCGAAGCCATTGCGGGTTCGGTGAGCGACAGGGTGCGCGAGGAACTGGGCGAGAAGGCCATAGGCGTATGCGGTCTGGAAAACGGCTACTGGATAGCCATGGACTACGGCGATGTCATGGTTCATGTCATGTTGCCCGACGCCCGCGGATACTACGATCTGGAACACCTGTGGGCCGACGCCAAGCTCACGGAGATAGCCGATGTGGACTGATTCCGTCACGCCCACTCCGTTCCTGCGGGACAGCGTGTACAGGATGCCGGGCTATGCCACCGTTTAATTTTTCTATTTTTATATCATGAGCAACGAGAAAAACAACATGAAGATGCCCAAGTTCAGTCTCAACTGGGCGTATTTCATAGTTATACTGATATTCGGCTGCCTTTTCTGGAGCAACTCGGGCGGCAGTTCCAGCTTCCAGAAAGACGTGGCATACACCGAGTTCAAGGACTATGTGCGCCGGGGCTACGCCTCCGACATAACCGTCAACAAGGGTGACGGCAATGTGCGCATGTACATCAGGAAACCTTATGTGGGCGAAATATTCGGCAAGGCGGCAGAGGCGGGCAACCGTCCCTCCGTTGTGGCCGAGTTCTCGAGCGTGGACAACGTCGACAATTTCCTCAGTGCCGAACGTGCCGCCGGGCACTTCACGGGCAAGGTGACCTACGACTCCAACAGCAGTTTCTTCGGCTCGCTGTTCTTATCCACGATATTGCCGGTGGTGCTGTTCGTGGGGCTCTGGCTCTTCATCATACGCCGCGCCGGCGGCGGTTCTGCCGGCGGCGGGATCTTCTCCGTGGGCAAGAGCAAGGCCCAGCTATACGAGAAGGGGGCCAGGACGCACGTCACGTTCAATGACGTGGCGGGGCAGGAAGAGGCCAAGCAGGAGGTGCAGGAGATAGTCAAGTTCCTCAAAGACCCCGGCAAATACACAGAGCTGGGCGGCAAGATTCCCAAGGGCGCGTTGCTCGTGGGTCCGCCGGGAACTGGCAAGACCCTTCTGGCCAAGGCAGTGGCGGGCGAGGCCAACGTGCCGTTCTTCTCCATGTCGGGCAGCGATTTTGTGGAGATGTTTGTCGGCGTGGGCGCAAGCCGCGTGCGCGACCTTTTCCGCCAGGCCAAGGAGAAAGCCCCGTGCATCATCTTCATTGATGAAATCGATGCTGTGGGCCGCGCCCGCGGCAAGAACCCGTCTATGGGCGGCAACGACGAGCGCGAGAACACCCTCAACCAGCTGCTGACCGAAATGGACGGCTTCGGCACCAACAGCGGCATCATCGTCATGGCCGCCACCAACCGTGCCGACATCCTCGACAAGGCTCTGCTCCGGGCCGGACGCTTCGACCGCCAGATACACGTGGACCTGCCCAACCTCCACGAGCGCAAGCAGATATTCAATGTCCACATGAAACCGCTGAAAATGGACGACACGGTCGATGTGGACCTCCTGTCGCGCCAGACCCCCGGTTTCTCTGGTGCCGACATTGCCAACGTGTGCAACGAGGCAGCCCTCATAGCCGCCCGCGGTGACAAGACGGCGGTGGGCAGGCAGGACTTCCTCGATGCCATCGACCGCATCGTGGGCGGACTGGAGAAGAAAACCAGGGTGATGACGCAGGAGGAGAAACGCGGCATAGCCATCCACGAGGCGGGCCATGCCACCATTTCGTGGTTCTGCCAGTATGCCGATCCTCTCATCAAGGTCACTATCGTGCCGCGGGGACAGGCTCTCGGAGCGGCGTGGTATCTGCCCGAGGAACGTGTCAATGTCACCAAGGACCAGATGCTCGACAAGATATGCTCGCTCGTGGGCGGACGGGCTGCCGAGGAACTCTTTCTGGGGCATATATCCACAGGTGCGCTCAACGATCTGGAACGCGCCAACAAGATGGCGTTCAGCATGATAGCCTATTACGGTATGAGCGACAACCTCTACAATGTCAGCTACTACAACACCGCCAACGAGTATTTCCAGAAACCCTATTCCGACCTCACCGCACAGAAGATAGACGAAGAGGTCAAGTCGCTCATCGCGCAGCAGTATGAGCGGGCCAAGAAGATCCTGTCCGAACACGGCGAGGGCCACGGCAAGGTGACCCAGATGCTCATGGACCGCGAGGTCATCTTTGCGGAAGACGTGGAGAAGGTCTTCGGCAAACGCCCGTGGGTCAGCCGCTCCGATGAAATAATAGCGGAAAACGAACGCATGGACAAGGAGCGCGAAGAGACCGAGAAGCGCGAGGCCGACGAGAAGGAACGCAGGCAGAAGGCAGAGATAGACAAGATTCTGGACGAGGCGGGTGTTTCCGCCGGCCAGGGCGCACATGACTCGTCTGCAGCCGGCGACGCGCCTGAGAGCGGTGCGGACAGGGCGGACACGGACCGCAAGGAAGAGCCCGCCGGCAACGGTGGAAAGGAAACCGGCCGTCCCGAGTGACTGCCGCCGGCATATACAAGACTGCATTTTTCTTCAACATGAAATCAAACATTCTACTGAGAACCGTATCCGGCCTTGTCTATGTGGCAGTCATGGTTGGATGCCTCGTGGGCGGGCGTAACACGTACTGCGTGCTGTTCGCCGTAATCACGGCGCTGTTGCTCAACGAGTTCAACCGTCTGCTGGCGGAGCATCGTCTGGCCCGCGTCAACAATACCGTGTCGGTCGTCAGCGGCGTGTATCTGTTCCTTGCCGTCTTCCTGCACGTCTCCGACATGGCGGGCGATGCGGTTTTCGTCCCCTACATTCTGTCGCTGGTTTTCGTGCTTGTCAGCGGTCTCTATTCCGGGCAGGAAAACTCCGTCGCCACATGGGCATACAGTTTTGCCGGACAGGTGTTTGTGGCACTGCCGCTCAGCCTGATGAACGTGTTGGCGTTCAACGGTTTCTACGACTGCACCCTGCCGCTCGCATTGTTTGTCTTGCTGTGGCTCAACGATACCGGCGCATATTGCTTCGGCTGTGCGTTGGGCAGGAAAATCCCCTACAGGCTTTTCCCGTCCGTCTCGCCCAAGAAAACGTGGGTTGGCAGTGTTGGCGGCGGCATCGCGGTGCTGCTCGGCGCCACTTGCTTCCATTGCCTCTCGGGTAGCGGCAGCCTGCTGTTCTGGTACGGCTTCGGGCTCACGGTGTGCGTGTCCGGCACATGGGGCGATTTGGTGGAAAGCCAGTTCAAGCGGCAGCTCGGCATCAAGGACAGCGGCAGTTTCATGCCGGGTCACGGCGGTGTGCTTGACCGCTTCGACAGTGCCTTGCTCGCCATTCCCGCCTCGGTGGCTTACGTCAGTCTCGTGATGTAGCTGCACGGCCGCACACAGTGCGTGCAAGCCCTGCGGAAACTTCGTTAGGCTGGTCGCGCGTTGCTCATATGTTTTCGGCATAGTTCCCCTATGCCGTTTTTTTTGCGTGTTGCAGAAAAGGATGCCAGTGCCCGGCGGTACCAAAAGGCATTGCCACAAATTCCGCTGACGGAATATGCTGCTCTTGTCCTTTTTTGCCTATCTTTGCGCAAAGCAAAACAAATCAGAATGGGAAAGATTTTCACCTTTGCCGTATGTGTCACGGCATGCCTCAACCTTGTACGGGCCAATGATGGAGTATACTTCACTTGCGGCAGTTTCCTTGTGCCTGTTTGCGAAACGGATATTGCGGCCACCAGGGAAATCCTCACCGTCACTATCGGAAAAGACAACTATGCCACGATAGATGTCTACTACGAATTTACGAACAACGGTCAGGGGAAGACCGTGAAGATGGCTTTTGAGGCCATCCCGCAGTATAATGACAATGAGCCGGTGAACCGTGATGGCGTCCATCCCTACATAAGGGATTTCGCGGTGAACATGAACGGGGTCCGACTGCCGTACAAAAATAACATCGTGGCTTTCTTTGGGAACAGCGACAAGCGCAGCAACGGCTTCACCCGTCTTGACATGACCCAGTGGAAGGGCTATGGCGAAGTGCCCGACTCCATATTGCCGGTTGGCGGCGAACTTTACAATCCCGGACTGGACAGTATCACTCCCTATGCCTACGCCTACTGTTTCGACGCGCCCTTCAGACAAGGCCTGAACATCGTGCACCACACCTACCGCTACCGCATGAGTTACAATGTGTCGGAGGAGTTCAATATCCCCTATTGGCTTACCCCCGTCACCCGTTGGGCCAACGGCCGGGTCGACGACTTCACCCTCAGGATAAAAGCCGAGGATGCCACCGAATTCTGCCTTGCCGATTCGCTCTTTATGGACGCTCCTTTCACATCGGCCAAAGGACGCGCAATCCACCGGCTGACGTCGGAGTCCGGCGAAGGCTTCATCTTCACGACCCTCTATCCCGATGACACCATCATGTGGCACTGCAATAATTTCAGCCCGAAAGCCGACATGAGCATCAACGCGCCTTCATGGAGCGCGCACAGCGTCTTGGGCAAATGCAGGACATCGGCCAAGGTGGTAGTCGATGCCCAAAGCAACGAGTACCGGTACATAGCCGACAGTGGCGACAGTTATTTTGTAGAGGTGCAGGACTACGCAACAGTACCCAAGAAGGGATGTCGTGTGGAAGAATACAGCGCAAGCAACGGACAGGGATATCTGGTCATCAACAGCGAAGCTGCCAGACGCGTCAACGTGCGCCGGCACCCAACTGTCAAAAGCCAGGTGATATGCACCATCAGCGACACCGAAGGCGAACTCCCTGAAGTCTATCCATGTCTGGGACTCTCAACAGCTCCCGACGGCTACATGTGGTACAAAACCACAGTCAACGGCAAGACCGGCTACATCCGCCAAAATCTCATGCAATGGGACGCAATAAACACCTATTGAGGGATATGTTCCGGCAGTCTTGCCCCGAGCTTGGAAATGCGACAGACATACAGGCCTATTCTTTTGTCTTGGGGAAGTTTTGGCGGACAGCAATGTTTTTTGCGTGCTGACAAAATTTTGTCTTGACCTTACAAAAAAAAGTGTTGATTCCGGCGTTGCGCTCCGCCCGGAACGCATATGCGTTTCCGCCGGAGTGGATGTCAGTTCCGCCC
>CAVHBF010000118.1:0-5860 GCA_963634195.1 Bacteroides thetaiotaomicron
GGCAAGCACAGCCTAAAATGCCACCCAAAGCGTTTTTCGCCCTTTCATGAAGAAAATTTCAATGCGCCTGTAACAGGTATAACAAAAAATTTGCTTAATTTTGCACTCGCATTGTCAAACATCCGAAAAAACAAAACAACCATAAGTCATGAAAAGAACTTTTCAACCACACAACAGAAAAAGGAGCAACAAACACGGCTTCCGCCAGCGCATGTCCACCAAGAACGGTCGCCGTGTATTGGCGATGCGCCGCGCTAAAGGGCGTAAGAAACTTACGGTTTCAGACGAAGTTCACGGCAAAAAATAAACGCTGTTTCTTCACAGGAAACACAAAGGGGGCGTACCTGATTTTATCGGTACGCCCCCTTTGTGTTTTACCAATAAGCGGCGGTGTGACGGGAAGGCCAGAGCGCTCCCTCGACTACAGCACAGCATTTTTCCCGGAAAAGAACAGGCGCATGGCATTTTGTGTGGTCACACTGCCCACCTCTTCGGGCGTGAGACCTTTGGCTTGCGCCAACATATCTATTATATAGGGCACAAAAGCGGGTTCGTTGCGTTTTCCCCTCATCGGCACTGGTGCCATATATGGAGAGTCTGTTTCCAGCACGATACGCTCTATGGGAATCTCTTTGACGACTTCGGGCAGTTTGGATTTTCTGAACGTCAATACCCCTCCTATTCCTATACAGAAGCCCGGATGGAAATTCAATAACTCATGCGCCATTTCCACAGAACCGGAAAAACAGTGGAAGACACCGCCGCCCGGCAATTTGTCACGCCACGGCGACAGACAAGCCAGCAGGTCACCATTGGCGGAGCGGGAGTGTATCATCAGAGGTAGACCGTATTCCGCCGCCCACCCTATCTGCACGGAAAACGCCTCTTTCTGTTCCTCCCTGTGGGTTTTGTCCCAGTAATAGTCCAGCCCCACCTCACCCACGGCTACAAACCGGCGTGTTCCACCGTCTATGTCCTGCTTCAATATGCATTCCAGCCGATGAAGTTCCTCGCGGAAATTGTCTTTCACATCTTCCGGATGCAGACCGGCCATTGGAAAGCACACATCCGGAAAACGCCCGCATACCGCCAGAGCTTCGGCGGTGGAATCAGCATCTGTAGGCGGGACCAATATCCTGATGGCTCCGGCCTTGACGGCCCGTTCCACAACCTGTTCCAAATCTTCGCTGAATTCATCACCGTAAAGATGCGCGTGGGTATCTATGAACATTGCGGAAGACTAATAGTTTCTGTTTACAAGCTGTGCTGCAAAATCCCACAGAGGCTGCTTTACGGACAAAGGCAGGTCTATGCCGTCAAGAATAGCTCTCGCCTTGTCAAAAAAACCGTAAATGGACTCTATGGTGTATTCCCTTATGCCCAACTCGTTGTAAATCTTTGTTACGGCACCTATCTTTTCCGCATCATCATATTGTTTCCGGTTGACCCAGTACCCGAGGGATTCCCTCTGTCTGCCGTCTGCCTTCTGGTAGGCGTTTATGAGCAGGAACGTCTTCTTGTCGCACAGGATATCGCCGCCAATGCGCTTGCCGAAAACATCCGGGTCACCGTAGACATCCAGCAAGTCATCCTGCAGTTGAAAAGCGAGTCCGACCTGTTCCCCGAAATCAAACAGCTTGTCCGCCACCGCAAAATCAACCCCGGAAAGGATCGCGCCCATCTTCAGTGCACACCCTATGAGCACAGATGTCTTGAGGCGGATCATCTCTATGTATTCCGACTGCAACACATCGGTACGGGCCTCGAAGTTCATGTCATACTGCTGTCCCTCACCTATCTCAAGTGCTGTGTCCAAAAACACGTCAACCGCCTCCTTCACGTTGGGCAGCTTTGTAGAATGGATGTACTTGCAAGCCAGCACCAGCATTGAATCGCCGGAGAGGATTGCCGTATTGCTGTTCCACTTGCGGTGTACCGTAGGTTTGCCTCTACGCATCAGGGCCTTGTCCATAAGGTCATCGTGGAGCAGGGTGTAGTTGTGGTACATCTCCAGCCCCACGGCAGCAGGCATTATTTTATCGAGGTCTGTGCCGAAAGACTGTGCGGCAATGAGCATGAAGACCGGCCTTATGCGCTTGCCTCCAGTTGACAGGATATACCTGATTGGATCATACAGCCCCTCCGGCTGCGGCGGATACTCAATGCCCGCTATCGCGTCATTGAGCTTCGCAAGAATTTCTTCTGTATTGTACATAACTTCAGTTTAGTCCGAAAACAATCGGCAAGGTCACCTGGGCCCTTACGGGTTTGCCTCCATTCATCGCCGGCTTCCACGGCTTCATCATGTGAAGAGTCCTCAACGCCTCGTTATTGAGCTGCCTGTGCGCTCCCCTTATTATGCGTGGGTCATTCATGTGCCCGCTCGTGTCAACGATGAAAGCCACCACCACCGTGCCCTCTATCTTGTTCCTGACGCAGGCGGGCGGATAGACCATCGTGGAATCCAACCACTTCATGAAGCAGCTTATCCCGCCGGGATAGTGGGGAATGGAATCTATTATCACCCCGTCCGTGCGCTCCTCGTTTTGAGCTGTATCAAGATGTTTCTCCTTCAACAGCACGTCGATGGAATCCATCGGCAAGTCCTCTATTTCCTTGACTGCCACCTCTTCCTCCTGTTCCACGGTAACCATGTCCTCAATGGGAGCGATGTCTGCTGTGTTGACATCCTTGTCGCCCGTTTCCGGCTCCGATCTCTTTACGGGTCTCCTGACCGGCCGGGCCTCTTTGATTTCCACCCCCGCCATGGGCTGTATCTTATCGCCCAAGTCCTTGAATTCCACCGGTGCGGAAAGGAATATCGAGACCACCACCGTCGGAGCCGCAACAATAAGAGCCATAACAGACAGTACCGCCAAGGCTACACGATAGCGGTGTCCGGTCTCCCCACGTATCTTATATGCGCCGTAGTCCTTGTTGCGGTGCATGAAGACCTTGTCACACCATGTCTTGTTCAGTAACTCGTTGCCAGCCATCGTGTTCAGACCCTTTTTGAAAAAACAAAGCCCTTGGATATCATAAAACACCACAAAAAGCGTTATTGTATATGGCAGCAAGTTTTTGCCGCCACAAAATTACGCCAGTTATTTTAAATAGAGTAACTTTGGACTTAAATTTTAACATTCAATGAGAAAGGTCTTCTTTTTTCTAACGTCCTCTCTTTTTTGCATTGCGGCAAAGGCACAGGAGTCCTCATCGGTATTCAATTTTCTTAAGATACCGGTGTCGGCACACGTCGCGGCCCTTGGAGGCGACAACGTGTCATTGAAAATTGATGACCCCACGCTGGTATTCTTCAATCCAGCCCAGGCTGCCGCTGTCAACGACAATTCGCTCAACATAAACTATATGACCTACATTGCCGACAGCAAGGTGATGAGTGCTGCATTCGTTAAAGTATTCAGCGTAAGGCACACTGTTGCCTTGACAGGACAAGTTTTCGACTACGGCACGATGGACGAGACAGACTCCGAGGGAAACGTGCTCGGGGCTTTTTCCGCCAAGGACGTAGCAGTGTCCGCCCTCTACAGCTATACAATGGGAGACCGTTGGGTTGGTGGGGCGACAGGGCGGTTCATCTCCTCCAAATACGCAGACTACTCGGCATCTGCCATCAGCGTTGATCTCGGGCTGCACTACGACAATGAAGAGAGCGGCTTCTCGGCGGGCATCGTGGCGAGGAACATCGGGGCGCAGCTGTCTTCTTTCTACGAGGGACAGAAAGAACACCTGCCCTTTGACGTACAGGTTGGTTTCAGCCAAAAGATGAGCCACGCGCCTTTCAGATTTTCACTCACGTTCAAAGACCTCACGCGCTGGAGCGACCACTATTACTACAACCCAAAGGGCGAGAGCAGTTTCGGACGCAAGCTGACAAACCACATGGTGGTTGGCGTGGATTTTATACCGACCGAGAAAATATATATAGCGGCAGGCTACAATTTCCGGCGAGCCAACGAACTCAAGGCTGCCGGCTCGGCGCACGGCGCGGGACTGTCGTTCGGGGCGGGACTCCAAACCAACAGAATCAAAGCAGGAGTTTCCTACGCCAAATACCATGTCAACGTGAACTCCCTGCTGTTCAACCTCTCCTACTGCTTTTAGGAAAATGAGAAAAATCACGATATCCATTGACGGCTATTCTTCGTGCGGCAAAAGCACCATGGCCCGGGATCTGGCCTCTCACATAGGCTACACTTTTGTTGACACCGGTGCCATGTACCGTGCCGTCACCCTCTTTGCCATCAGGAACGGTCTGTTTGACGGCAACGGGCAGACGGACACCAACGCTTTGAGGAAACTGCTGGGAAAAGTTTCTGTCACTCAACACCACAATGCCGGTCTCGGCAAGGTGGAGACATTCCTCAACGGCGAAAACGTTGAAGACAAGATACGCAGCATGGAAGTGTCGTCGCACGTGAGCACCATCGCCGCTGTCCCGTTTGTGAGGACTGAACTGGTGCGCCAGCAGCAGGCCATGGGCAGGGAAGGCGGCATCGTGATGGACGGCCGTGACATCGGCACCACGGTGTTCCCTCATGCGGAACTGAAGATTTTTGTCACCGCATCACCACAGGTTAGAGCGTTGCGCCGCCATGCGGAACTGTCGGCAAAAGGACAGCAGACAACCATAAGCGAAGTGCTGAAAAACCTTGAGGAACGCGACTACACTGACTCTCACCGTGAAGTCAGCCCCCTGTGCCAGGCCCCCGATGCAGTTGTCATTGACAACACCAACCTCAGCCCGTCGGAGCAACTCGCCATGCTGCTCGCCCTCTACCACGAGCGGGTCAAGAGATTCGTCTGATACCACTGTCCTTTTTGTCTTGTCTGCGAGGAAAAACATGCTGATAGAGATTGACGAGAATTCCGGATTCTGCTTTGGAGTGACCACAGCCATACGCAAGGCCGAAGAAGAGCTCCGGCAAAGCGACAGCCTCCGCTGTCTCGGTGACATTGTTCACAACAGCGAGGAGTGCGAACGGCTGCGCGCGCTCGGTCTGCAGTCCATAGACCATCAACTCTACGATACGCTGCACGACACCAAGGTGCTGCTGCGCGCCCATGGCGAACCGCCGTCTACCTACCTGACAGCCAGAACAAACAACATAAATCTGATAGATGCGACCTGTCCCGTTGTACTGCAACTGCAGAAGCGCATACGCAACGAATATTCAGACAATCCGCAAGCGCAGATTGTTATCTTCGGAAAGACCGGACACGCAGAAGTGCTCGGTCTTGTGGGACAGACCGATGGCCACGCCATCGTACTCTCAACCGCCGATGACGTGGACACGCTTGATTTCAGACGCGACATACGGCTTTTCTCACAGACCACGCAGCCTCTGTCGGAATTCCAGAAAATAGAACACATCATACGCAGCCGCATTGTCGCACCTGCCACTTTCAAATCCTACGACACCATCTGCCGCCAAGTGAGCAACCGCATACCACGCATGCTCGAGTTTGCAGCACGACACGATGCCGTCCTCTTTGTGTGCGGAAGCAAAAGCAGCAACGGCAAAGTGCTCTTCAACGCCTGCAAATCCGTCAATCAGAACTCCTACTTTGTGGAAAGTCCTGCCGACATTGACTACAACACCATAAGCCGGTATTCCTCTTTGGGCATTTGCGGAGCAACATCCACACCGAAGTGGCTCATGGAACAATGCCGCGAAGCGATTTTGCGCAATGGTATTTAGGAAAAACCGTTATCAGCAGTCACTTGATTTTGTTCTTCGGATATCTGTTGCACCTCCTGCCAACGGATGCCGTATGGGTCACCTGCAAAAACGTGTGGATTAGGCAAAAATCTTGGACAGTCTAAAAAGAAAGAACT
>CAVHBF010000119.1:0-5823 GCA_963634195.1 Bacteroides thetaiotaomicron
TGCAAATTTTACATGGGTTATATTATTGCGTATCAGTAAGTTGAATTTAATTAGCGGACCCTATTTAATGGAAGAAAACATTCCAACGCAAAATATCTTGGAGTGTCCCCTCGTGTCAGTCTGCAGCCGGAAATTAAAATGTCTGTAATTTGGAGGATCATGAAAAAAAACTTAATTTTGCACTCCGGAACGGTTTGGTAGCTCAGCTGGATAGAGCAACAGCCTTCTAAGCTGTGGGTCCTGGGTTCGAATCCCAGCCAAATCACTGGAAAAGGCGGAATTTTCCGCCTTTTTTTGTTTTTCCGCAGTACAGCCAGGCCCTGGAAAACCAGAGGGGCAGACAAGCGGCCTGACAGTGAAAAAACAAATTTTCCCTTGTGCGGGACAGACCGTGCAATGGACCCCAAGAGCCTTGTGGGCGCGAAAAATGCTGACGCGGCAAAATTTCCGCTTGACCTGGCGGAATTTCCGTTTGGTCTCACGGACACATTTCGCCCGAAACTCAGTCGCGTTTCGGCGGAAACGGACAACCGTTCCGCCCGGTGCGGATATCCGTTTCGGGCGGAACGCCGCCGTTATCTCAAGCTTTTTTTCTTTCCGCACGCGTTTTTTTTCTTTCCGCACGGGCTTTCCGCAGGATTGCAAAACAAACAATGTGCCGGACACCTGCGGTTTCGTATAAATGGCTTAATTTTGCACGGGTTCGGCCGTGGCAGGCATCATGCCAGGGCTTTTCGACAGCCATCACAAACCATCATGACAAAAAGCGATACCAACGAAACAAATCCGCATCTGCAGGAGCTGGTTGACCCCATCCTTGAGAAAGCCGGGGGCGAACTGACCCATGAGACCATGTCAAAGCTTAGTTCCGACGAGATTACACTGCTGGCTTACTCGATTCTGCGCAGGGAACTCCTTGAGGGGGGCTTTGTGCAGTTGATACAGAACGGATACGGCCCGTTTGTCTTCCTCAACCCTTTTGCCAAGGCTCTGCGTCTGTGGGGAGCAAAGGATTTTTCAAAATGGCTGTACGACGCACGTGATCTTTACGAGAAGACAAAGGAAGGTCTTGAACGCCCCACCCGGAGCGAGGAGGAATTCATGGCTCTCTACGAACAATATCCCGAATGGGACGAGTTTGACGACTCGTTTGTGGAAGACGAACCGGCAACGACGGCCTTGATATGCGACATATACAGAAACCTGACCAAAAACCCATGACAGACAAAAAAGCGACGATAAAAGCGACCGTAGTCATAAAAAACAGGAAAGCTTCATTTGACTATTTTTTCGTTTCCCGCTATACCGCAGGCATAGTGCTTACCGGCACGGAAATAAAATCGATAAGGCAGTCCAAAGCCTCGCTGGCAGATACCTATTGCTACGTACACAATCATGAACTGTGGGTCAAGAATATGTATATAGCGGAATATTTCTACGGAACATTCAACAACCATAACAGCAGGCGTGACAGGAAATTACTGCTTACCCGTAAAGAAATCATCAAACTTGAACAGCAACTGAAAAACCCGGGATACACCATAGTGCCGGTAGAGCTGCATATCAACGAAAAGGGATTGGCAAAACTGGACATCGCCCTTGCCAAGGGCAAAAAGCTTTATGACAAGCGGTCTGCGCTGAAGGAAAAAGACGACCGCCGAGAGATACAACGGGCAATAAAGAACCATTGAAATGAGGATAGAAGACGAAATAAGGAAACGCATTCTGATTCTTGACGGTGCGATGGGCACAATGATTCAAAGTTACCGTCTGGACGAGAATGATTTCAGGGGCAAACTGTTTGAAGACATTGATTTCCAGATGAAGGGGAACAATGACATTCTGTCACTTACGCGCCCTGACATCATCAAGGACATACACAGACGGTATCTTGAAGCCGGTGCCGACATCATAACGACAAACACGTTCTCCTCGCAGCGTATCTCCATGGCTGACTACCATTGCGAGGACATGTGTGACGAAATGAACCGCGCCGCTGCCAGAATAGCCCTTGGCGTGGCAAAACAATATACAGGGAAAGACCCGTCAAAACCGCGGTTTGTCGTCGCATCTGTCGGACCGACCAACAGAACTGCGTCAATCTCGCCCGATGTCAACAATCCCGCGCTGAGGGACATTACGTTCGACCAGCTTGCGGAAGCCTATCACGACCAGATGAAAGTCCTTGTCGAAGAGGGTGTTGACGGCTTGCTGATTGAGACGGTGTTTGACACCCTCAATGCCAAGGCGGCAATCTATGCAGCTGGGGAGGTCATGAAAACGGCCGGAAAGAAAATCCCGGTAATGCTGTCGGCAACGGTTTCCGACAAGGCCGGACGCACGTTGAGCGGGCAACGTCTTGACGCATTCGTCGCCTCCATAAGCCATGCAGACATTTTTTCCGTCGGGCTGAACTGCTCGTTCGGTCCCCGGGAAATAAGGCCCTTCCTTGAGGAACTGGCACACAAGGCTCCCTATTACATCTCCGTGCATCCCAATGCCGGTCTTCCCAACGCCATGGGGAACTATGATGTCACTCCGGAGCAGATGAAGAAGCAGATGGAGATTTTTGTCGACGAGAAACTTGTGAACATCATCGGAGGATGCTGCGGAACCACGGACGAGTTCATTGCCCAGTACCAGTCCATTGTCACTGACGAAAACGGGAATGCCAAACCGATACACACACCCGTTGCCGCCTCTCCGTATCTGCAACTGTCGGGACTGGAACTTCTGGAAGAAACTCCCGAGATAAGGTTCATAAACGTCGGAGAACGCTGCAACGTGGCAGGAAGCAGGAAGTTCCTTCGCCTGATTGGCGGTCACTCGTATGACGAAGCCCTTGAAATCGCGCGCAAGCAGGTTGACGACGGGGCGCAGGTGCTGGATATCAACATGGATGACGGCCTTCTGGACACGCAAAGGGAAATGACGGCATTCATCAACCTTCTGGCGTCAGATCCAGACATCTCGCGCGTACCGCTCATGATTGATTCATCAAAGTTTGAAGTCATAGAGGAAAGTCTGAAATGCATACAGGGAAAGCCTGTCGTCAACTCCATCTCGCTGAAAGAAGGCGAGGAGAAGTTCATCAAGCGCGCGAAGCGCGTGCGCCAGCTCGGGGCTGCCATGATAGTGATGGCTTTTGACGAAAACGGCCAGGCCTGTTCCTACGAGCGGAAAATATCCGTATGCAGGCGGGCGTATGACCTGCTGGTGACAAAAGCCGGAGTCCCCCCCACCGACATTATTTTCGACCCGAACATATTGTCCATCGCAACGGGAATGCCAGAGCACGACCGCTATGCCCTTGATTTCATAGAGGCTACGGCCTGGATAAAAAAGAATCTGCCCGGAGCACACGTCAGCGGAGGTGTCAGCAATCTGTCGTTTGCCTTCAGGGGCAACAACTACCTGCGTGAAGCAATGCATGCGGTGTTTCTGTACCATGCCGTCAATGCGGGCATGGACATGGGCATTGTCAATCCCGCGACACGCACGATGTATTCGGACATTCCCGAAGACCTGCGCACTTTGCTGGAAGATCTGATTCTGTACAGAGACACCGGCGCTTCTGAAAAGCTCATGGAAATAGCCCCCGGGCTCAAGGAAGAAAGACTGGACTCAACCGGCAAGCCTGAAGGCAAAGAGGACACCGGCAAAAAGCTCACTACGGAAGAACACCTGCAACAAGACCTTGTGAAAGGAGACACCTTGCACCTTGAGGAACATCTGGCCTGCGCCTTGCAGAAATACAAAAAAGCTGTCGACATCATTGAGGGACCGCTGATGGCAGGCATGGCAACAGTCGGGCGGCATTTCGCCTCCGGGCGCATGTTCCTGCCCCAAGTCGTGAAGACAGCACGCACAATGAAAAAGGCCGTGGAATATCTGCAGCCGTACATAGAAAAGGAAAAAGCAGACCAGACAAAATCCGCTGGAACCGTACTTCTTGCAACAGTAAAGGGCGATGTACACGACATAGGCAAGAATATCGTGTCGGTCGTGATGGCATGCAACAACTACAAAATCATAGATCTTGGGGTGATGTGTCCTGCCGCCGACATTGTCAGGGCCGCCACGGAACATCACGTTGACATTATCGGCCTGAGCGGACTGATAACCCCGAGCCTTGACGAAATGTGCAACGTAGCGTCCAAGCTCAAGGAGGCGGGGATAAAAGTTCCCCTGATGATAGGCGGAGCCACGACAAGCGCGCTTCATACGGCATTGAAAATAGCGCCGTTGTACGACGGCCCAGTAGTGTGGGTAAAGGATGCCGCCCAAAACAGCATCATCGCCTCGCAACTGCTGAACCCCGACACGTATGTGGATTACGTGGCCAACTTGTCACGGGAGCAGAAACTCCTTTGCGCAAACAACCGAAGCCACACGGTCTTCTCTTCGCTGGAAAACGCCAGAGCCAACAAAGCGTCTTTTGAGGGATAGAGGCATGGGCCCCGTGACCGTTACAAGACCGTTCTTTCCAATATGTGACCGAAAAGGCGAACACATATTATTTTTTTGAGTAAATTTGCCCGTTGGAACAAAAAGACTTACCCTAAAAAACGACAACATGTTCAGAATAGTAAGAAAACTGCAATTCTCGGAAAATGTCTTTCGCATTGACGTTGAAGCTCCCTTGATAGCCAAGAGCCGCAGAGCCGGCCATTTCGTTATTGTCCGCATAGAAGACGGCGGCGAGCGTGTTCCGCTTACCATTGCAGGAAGCGATGCCGGCGAGGGCATCATAATGCTGGTCGTCCAGCAGATCGGAGTGACGACACGCAAGCTGTGCGCCATGCATCCCGGTGAGGAAATTGCAGATGTGGTCGGCCCGCTGGGACAAGCCACGCATATTGAAAACTACGGCACGGTTGTCTGTGCCGGGGGCGGCGTGGGGATAGCCCCCATGCTCCCGATCATACAGGCACTGAAAGAAAGAGGCAACAGGGTCGTTTCCGTTCTCGCCGGCCGCAGCAAAGACCTCATTATACTTGAGGACGAAGTTCGCAGGAGTTCTGACGAGATGATCGTCATGACAGACGACGGCAGCTACGGGCAAAAGGGGCTCGTGACAGAGGGCATAGAGTCAGTCATAAAGAAAGAGAAAGTAGACAAATGCTTTGCCATCGGTCCGGCGGTAATGATGAAATTCTGCTGCCTGCTGACAAAAAAATATGATATTCCTACCGATGTCAGCCTGAATACCATAATGGTTGACGGCACGGGAATGTGTGGGGCGTGCAGGGTGTCTGTCGGCGGCAAGACAAGGTTCGTCTGCGTCGACGGCCCTGAATTTGACGGCCACAAGGTTGATTTCGACGAGATGATGAAAAGGATGAAAGCCTTTTCGGCAGAGGAAAGGACTGCACTGGAATATTTCCTGAATGCTCCGTCAGCAAAACAGCCGGCCCGTACAGAGACCGGCAATACCACCGCTTCTGCCGGAGCCCATGCCGGTGCAGACGGCGACGACACGTCGGAGACCACCCGCGACAGCCAGTGGCGTGCGGAACTCCGCAAGGCTGTCAAGCCCAAGGAGAGGATGTCAATAGAAAGGGTCAACATGCCGGAGCTTGAAGCAACACAGCGTGCGTCAGAACTGAAAGCGGAGGTCAACCGCGGGCTCACTCCGGAACAGGCCCGCCAGGAAGCCAAACGCTGTCTGGACTGCAACAATCCGGGCTGCGTGACCGGCTGCCCTGTGAACATAGACATTCCCTCTTTTGTGAAGAACATAGAAATCGGACACATTACCGAAGCGGCGAAAGTACTGAAGAAATACAGTGCCCTGCCCGCCGTGTGCGGACGGGTATGCCC
>CAVHBF010000120.1:0-5808 GCA_963634195.1 Bacteroides thetaiotaomicron
AACAAGGCTATAAAAGTTTGCGTATTCTGACGTATTTAACACTTAAAAGTTTGCGTATTCTGACATTTTAACAGAAAAAGCATTGAATATCAAACTAATATTCACCCCTTGTCTCCATAGATGCTGCAATCATGACAGGTATTCTTTACATCACCTGAGATAGGTTTCCATCACGTATTCCTCGATGTCAGCGGCCTTGTCGGGGTCAATGACCTCCACAATCTCCCAGACGGGCATGACCTCGAAGTCGATCATGGCAAGATCCTCGGGGTTAACTGTGTTGGGGTTCTCAAAGCGGGCACTCCAGTTGTTGAAGAGTTCGCTGCTTTCCAGAGGAATCCCCTTGGCGGCGCGGTCGTGCAACTGCCGGTTGAGCGTTTCTCCGGCCATGCCTCCGCCTGTCACCTCGTAGTTCGACTGGAAATCGCTCTTCATCTCCGTCCACACGTTCTCGTCGACGTTCGTCCATGACTTCTTGAAGCAGAGTACCTTCACGTTGATGCATGTGATGATGCGCTCCACCTCCGTCTTCACGCTCTGCGACACGGTGAAGTAGTAGTCGAGCTTTCCGCCGAGATAGCTGGCGGTGACAACGTGTGTGCCAAACTTGCGCACAATCTCCGCCGGCGTGTCACGCTTCACGGCATTGCGGAAAGCCTGGGTGGTGCTATAGCGCACAAGGTTCTGCGCGCCATAGTCCAGATTATAAAAATATGCCAACTTCACGACTCTCAGGTCACGGCACCACACGTAGCGGCGGTCTATCTTCTCCGTGATCTGTTTGCTGTATTCCGCGCTCACCTTTGCTTTGGCCACGACGATGTCGGCAGAGCCTGCCACTTTCGCACTCATGTTGCTCTGCATCTCCTCGTGGCTGTTGCCGGTAGCGTAGTAGAGTTTCATGTGTGTACTGTTGTCTGCGCGAATGACACCGTCGCCATAGTCGTTGCGCAGTGCGGCGGCGTCGAACACCTGCCCGCGCAAACCGCTTTGGTCGGCGATGTCTGCGCTCATGTCGTAACCCCAGCCTAAGCCAAATGTCTTGGGCAGGTCGATGTAGGTGTAGCCGTTCTCCGACGGGGCGGTCTGCGTGCACTTCACGCTGACCGTCTGCCGATGGGGACCGTCGGCGATGGTAATGGTAATGGTAGCCTCCCGCTGTTCCTCATCGTCGTTCTGCTGGATATAGACGGGCAGACGCCCAGAGCCGGTGCCCTCGTTCTGCTCTACCGTCAGCCACTCCCCGTTGGTGGATGCTGTCCAATGGATATCGCTGCCGCCGTCAATGGTGAAACAGATGGTGTCCGTCTGGCATCGGGCATCGTAAGTGACTGCCTCCGGTGAGGTGAGCCGGGGCGTGAACACCTGCTCCCCGTTCTCGCTGCACGCAACGAGAACGAGAATCAGAAGTGGCAGGAGTTTTTTTTTAATCTTCATACTCGTTGGTTGAATTAACTTGGAGAATATTTTATCTGCCCGATTGGACGATGGTTAATAAAATTGACATACTGCATGAAAGATTGCGGCTATTTTACTGGTCATTCTGGTGAAAAGTCCACAGGATTGCTTTGCGTAGTTCCGTATCACCATAAGATTGTCGTTGAGTTGGGAGAATATTAACCCGATTTCCAGCAAACTCCTTGCAGATTCCGAGAATTCTTACGTAATTTGCTATGAAGTTGCGCACAAGCAGTGCTATAGTACTTAGTAGTTTGGACACCACTAATTTACTAATAAGCTGTACCTTGTGCAACTTTTTCATTTATAAACATTTGGAAATTTAATTCAACCAGCGGGTTGTGCTTGCGTTTGGAGAACATTGGCTCCCTCCTCTATCGTTATGGTGCCACATTGTCCAGCACTTCCGGCACCAATGGAACTGCCCTCAGTGCTGCGGCCTCTGATGGCTATTACCTCCTCTACGGTCTTGCGTATAGTGATGTCGCCGCATATTGATGCAACCCCGCAGCCTATACCTGGGCTTTCTTCTCCTCCGACAGCCTCCACTCTGCCGCCGGATATTTCGATGTTGCCGCATTTTCTTGTAAAGCCTCCACCGATACCGGCAGACCTGATACCACCCGCGGCATATATGTTGCCACCCGTGATTATGATATTGCCGGCTCTGCCGCCTATTGCCGTACCATCCCGGCCTTTGATGCGGACAGAAAGATATCCTGTGGGAGTCTGGGACGTTATGGTTAACGTTGTTCCTCCAGGACCGTTCTGCAAGCCGTTTTTATAGCCGCTTTCATTAATGGTAATGACGTTTTTCGTGCCGGCTTTCAATATGATATTGGCATTGCCTTGACACTGTATGCTGTTGGTCATGTTGATACCTGCCAGTGTGACGGTAACACCGTCTGCTATCTTGACCAACTGTCCGGTTGTACCTGTCAAGGCACAAGACTTGACAATGTTGATCTCATCAGTGGCTGTGCTGATGTCAACAGGCAAGTCAACCCAGTCAACTTTTGTGGTGGTGTACAAGTCGGTCACGCCCTTGGGGGTGATGGTCACGTCACCGGTGACATCGACATACAGTGTTCCGATGGACTTTGAGTCAAGACGTTCAAACTCCTCGACAACGGTGATGTCGCCTCCACTGTCACGGCTGAACCTGCATGGTTTGCGTGTGTCACTGCCCACGAAGAAGCCCCTGTTGCGGTTCACGTTCCCCTTGGGACCGGAGTAGACCACGGTGCTGTACTCGCTTTCGGAGAGTCCCGGGACAACGGCCCGTTCAAAGTCCAGTTGGACATCTATCTCCGGAAGATAGGCACTGCCTTTCCCCGAATATTGGGATGTGACATCATAGCCGGTCACTTCATATAGGTTGGGCTTGAAATCGGCTCCGTAAAATTTTTTCTGATAATCACCGACTACATAGTTGCGCAGGTTGTCGCGCAGCTCCTCTGTCGGCATGAGATCCCAGATGGGTATGGTCTCGATGTCAATGAGTGCCAGAGAGGTGCCGTCCTTGATACTGGAAACCCAGCTTTCCATATTGACGTTGTCTTTTACTTCCTTCTGGAAGTTTTCGAATGTGGTCCCGGGAACAATGGTGTATTTGTTGTTGCCGCCATAACTCCGCAGCGAGAGGGTGGTGTTGCTGGCGATAGACCTCTCTTCGTTATTCATCTTAAAATTGCCTTTGGCGTCTATTACCTTGGCGCTCATATCCAGTGCCGCGTGTATCTTGCTGGTTTCGCTCTCGTCGGTGTACTTCATCTGCATCGACACTTTCAGCTCACCGCCCAACGTGCCGCGCGTGACGATGTGGGTGCCGTATCTGTTGATGAGTGAGGCCATGGCTTTCGTGCTGGTGGGGTCGGCTTCCAGATCGTTCCGGTATTTGATGAATTCGGTCTGGAACACATTGGCCTTCTTTTGGGCAAAATAGCGCAACATGCCTGCGCGCAGGTAGCGCGAACCCACAATATGCTGTATCTCCTGCATGGCATACATATAGCGGTCGTTGGACGATACATCCTTTTTGTAACCACCCTCCACAGAGAGTTTGAAGGCCGATATGCCCGCCTCAATGCCGGCATTGACGCTGAGCTGGTTGGCTATAGCCGAGGTGGAACTGCCTGTTATCGATTCGTAGCGCGAGAAGCGGAGGGGCTCTTCGAAGAGAGCGTCCTCTTCACCTGCTTCTTTCAGAGCCTCGTAGAGGGGCTTGAAATTGAAAGGCGACTTGTTGAACACGTTGTATTTGATGGGCATATTGCTTTCCTTGATGACATCTATGCAGTATCCCGTGCCGTAGGTCAGTTGCAGGTCCAAATCGGTGATTGGTCCGGGCTCTCCTGTGACATTGTCGTCGTCGCTCAGCACCCCGTGCTGCCACAGGGGCAGGCAGACCTCTTTGTTGTCGCCCGTCGTCAGTATGACGGAGTCGCGTCGGTCGGCATCGTCACCGTTCTCCTCCACGAAGATCAGCAGCTGTTCCCCGGCAGTGCCTGTCTCGTGTATGGGACCTGCCCAATCAGGGTGGCTGGACACCTGCCAGCCACCCGATGCGGGCACGCTGATATAATAGAAATGATTCTCTCTTGCCAACTCTATCTCGTTGCCGACGGTTGGGGAGTGTATGCCCGGCCCGTTGTCATTGTCAGAGCAGGAGAAGAGAAAAGCACAGACGCACAGCGATGTTGCGGTCATGAATATGCTGGACAGGATATGTTTTATGTTGTTCTTCTTCATTGTCTTTTGCATTTTATTGATTGTCTTTTGCATTTCTTGTCACGGGTATCTCGCTGTAGTAGAGACGTTCCATATAGTCTTCAATCTTCTCGGCGATGTTGTCGGGAAAAAGTTCCGATATGGGCGAGAGGGTGAAGTCGAGGAGTTCCAGCTTGTTATCGTCGTTAAGGGTTTCCAGCCAGGCTTTGGTGTCGTCCTGCGTTATGGTGCCGGCAAACACTTTGTTGGTGAGGTCCACGTTGTCACCGCCCTTGACGGAGAATTTCTCTATCACCTCATTGCTCATTTTGCTCAGATCGTTACTTAAGTCGGCGGAGCCTTCGAAGTTGAACTTCTTGGCATAGGCGAAATTCAATGTGGCCTCCACGTCGATTTTGCTGTCCGAGTTGTCATAGACGCTGCTGTAGTAGTAGTCGTAGCAGCCGCCAAGCACGGCAACCTCTACATAGTGGGTGCCATAGTTGTTTACGAGACGGCTGATGGTGGCGTCACTGCCCTGGCTGTCGATGACCTCTTGGCGCATGGCCTTGAAGTCGGCAGTGAACCAGTCGCGCCCCAGAATGTCACTGTAGCGGTCGGGGTTGTTCAGATAGACCGTAAGCACACTGTAGACGCCGCGTATCCACGAGAATATGCGCTTGGAGTTGTTGATGGCAGTCATGCCGAAATTGGCATTCAGATCCAGGCTGAACGTCTTCGCCTTGCCGCTGATGTCCAGCTTGGCTTGTATGTCGTTCTGCAAGTCTGAGGCATCGCTGCCGTAGTAGAAATTGACATCGGTGCTTTTCGATGTTGTGCTGCAGTACATGTTCTTGTTGTCGTTTTGGATGCGCTGGATGTTGAAAATCTGGTCACGCAGTCCTCTGCTGTCGCTATAGGTGCGCACGTCGAAGCCCCATCCTGTGGCAAAGCTGCGCCGCATATAAACCAAGTTGTTCTGCGTGGCGCGTGTGGTGTGCGTCTGCCCGTTGGCGTAGCGCACGGTGATGTTGCCCTGTCGTAGTGGTGTGCGGCCATTGCTCTCCACATAGAGGCGTATGGAGTCTGAGGCTGTGCCTTGCTTTGCCGCCGGGGTTATCCACTCGGGGCAGTCCTCGATTTGCCAGCAGGTCTGCTCGGCATTTGACAGGTTGATATAGTCACTGGCCCCGTCGAGTGTCAGCAACCTTTCTTGCTGTGGGAGCACCGCCTCGCAGTTCGTGTCTGAGCACGACGCAATGCCCAGCAACGCAATGGTTGCCAAGCCGAGAATGCAAAAAGATGATTTGTTCATTGTTGTATTGTTGGTTCTGTTTTATAATCGTGTTGACCTGACAGAAAAGCCTTGACAGCATCAAAGTTACATTATTTTAGAGTCCGCTAATTCAGATTCCTTCCATTACAGTGCAGGCTCGTCCGTTGTCTCGCCGGGATAAACAGGCATTTCTTCAGGTTCTTCAGTTTCAATAATCCGGCTGGCGGCGCACAACATTCCGTAGCAGTCAAGTTTCAAAACGCTTACCGACGGATTTACATATTCTTTTTTCACTTCTTTTGTTGTTGGTTTGGTTTTACTTTACTAAAATCTTCTTGCCGTTCACGATGTTCAGACCCTTTGAC
>CAVHBF010000121.1:0-5570 GCA_963634195.1 Bacteroides thetaiotaomicron
TGCAGGAAGTAAGAGACTGCGGCATAGAGATTTTTGAATTTGATCCGATACGCTTCCCGTGGGTCAACCATGTCATTCCGAGAGATCACCGCAAGATTGTGATTATAGACGGGAAGTCCGCATATAGCGGGGGCATGAACGTGGCAGACTACTATATAAACGGCAAGCCGGAATTCGGTGCGTGGCATGACTTGCATTACAGAATAGAAGGCGATGCGGTCGGCGAATATCAAGCGGCCTTCCTGCGAGCATGGGAAAAGACTACCGGCCAGAAGATTTCCGGCACAGAGTTGTATCCTGGAGAGTCTCTGCCAGAGAATGCAATACCATTCTTAGAGAAAGACACGACTGTCACCTGCGGGAAAAAAATGATTGCCATTATAAACAGAGAACCTTCTTCCTCTCCGAAAATAATCAGACAAACATTCCTCAACTGTATAAACAACGCAAAAGAAAGAATATGGTTGATAAATCCTTATTTTACATTGAACCATTCCATTGTCCGTGCCATAAAAAATGCAGTAAGGCGAGGCGTTGACGTACAGATTATGGTCTCCGAAAAAAGCGATATTCCGATAACTCCCAGAATCGTGGACTACCAAGCCCGCAGGCTTGCCAAAGCCGGAGCAAAAGTTTATTATTACCAAGGCGGCTTCCATCATTCCAAAATAATGACTGTTGACGGACAATGGAGCTATGTCGGATCTGCGAACCTTGACAGCCGCTCATTGCGATGCGACTACGAGATAAACGCCTTGATAAATGACTCTTCGGCAACGAGGCAACTTGAAGATATCTTCCTGCGTGAGCGCAGCAGCTGCAATGTCATGGACAACGAATACTGGCATTCTTTCTCCAAATCACGAAAGTTCCAAGCGTGGTTTTTCCATTTGCTGCTGACGAGGTGGGTTTAGTCGGACTGGCAATGAAAACAGGCACACGGTGTCAGGCATAGCTGTGCATACCGCCGAAAAAATAATTTACGCCAAAATATGTTGTCAACACACACAGGAACGATACGGCCAGATAAACATTTAACGCCACCGGCCTGTCAGCAAATCCGGTAAACTTATGTAGCGGTACGGAATATACAAGCAATGTTATCAACGCCCATGTTTCTTTCGGATCCCAGTGCCAATAACTGCCCCATGACACATTTGCCCACACTGCGCCGACAAAAATGCCAATGGCAAGCAAAAATACAGACGGTGTCAGCAGCAGGCAATTAAATGCCGTCAACCGTCCTACCATTTCCGCATGAGTGGAACTGTCTTCCAATTCTTTGCACCCAGGCACAAAGCCCCATTTCTGTCTATTACAGTACGCAACAATTACAACAGACAGCGAAACGACAAACATTATTGCCATTAAAGCATATGCCAGCATAACTGTCACTACATGGAGACTCAGAAGAGGTGAAGACAATACTGGAGCCAAAGGGGTAATAGGCGGATCGTCCTCGCCGAACAGGGCAACCAAAAGACAAAAACCGATGACCAGCAATCCTGCCGGCAAGACAAGAGACAAATACCGTGCTGCAACGATTGCCGCCAAAGAGACCATCAATGCCATGAACTCCATAGCTTCATATCCATTACTGAGCGGAATTGTTCCCATGACAATCCAGCGTAAAATGAACAAGGATATCAAATAAAGCAGGACAAGCACAATGAAACCATGTTCAAGCCATTTGTACCACAAAGGCCGGAAACGCCCCCTCATCATAGAAACAGCTGTACACACAAAGCCCAATAGCCCAATAGCAATACTGGCCATTGCAACAAGCTTCGTATGAGTCATACGGTTGTAAAGCCGCTCTGCGTCCTGTATGAGATTGGACGGCTGCATTCCACCCAATTTCTTGTATTGATATTTTCCTAACTCCTTTATCAAATTAATTGCTTCTGCATCTTGCCCCGACATGACAATTCGTTGCAAGTGAGTCTGCAATTTAAGAACAACTGACTTATCCTCCACACTGACACCATCCGGCAACGAAGCTAAATGTCCTATCCATACCATACGACTGCCCGTACAGGTAGTAACGGGATATATTTTCAACAAACCACCATTATACAGCGACTCCGCCAGCCAGCGTTTCTGTTTGTCCTTTGCGGATGACCCATTCAAGTCAATCCTGTTATGCCATTCCGCCGGACAGAACAGCCAACCGCAAAGAATTTGATCTGCACTGTATCCCTCATGTGATTTTGCATGATACATCTTCCTGCAAAAATCAATGGAAAGCGTATTTACCGGACATATTCGTCCCTGATACAAGACCAACAGTTTGCCAAACTCATTTGCCACTTCCTCAGACGGGCATCTTGTCGGTTCGGCAAACGAAACTGTCGGGAGCAAAAGCAAGACAAAGACCAACACATTTCTTATCCTATGCAAAGATTTTCGAAACATGGAGTTCCTGTCAAAAAAGAAAAACAGCATACACAAGACTAAACATCCGTATCCTGCATACGATACATTCATGCCGTAGGGGTCGCGACAGACAGACAGAACACTCTCCTGCATATCAGGAGAGCAGGAAGCCTGTAATAAACGGTAATTGCCATAGGAGACAACTTTGTTCATTGAAATTGTATTTCTGCTGACAACTTTACCGTAGGAATCAAAAACAGTTATCTTGCTGACATAGTCCTGTGGGGTATCTGTACCGTCATAATATTTTGCCATAAAGGAATCGAGCTTCACGTTGAAAGGCAACGGCTTGACCACATTATCCGTATATACCACAAGATTGCTTGTTTCGCCAGATCTCAGATAAATCTTACCGTTGGATGAAGTAAGATGCGTCAGCAATGCCCCACACAGGATAACCAGAAAAGACAGGTGAATGCCAATAACGGCTTTCCTCTTCCAGAGCCTGTTTGCTACAATCACAACACAACCAGAAACAGAGAGTGAAATCCACAGTCCCACGAACCATACAGAACCGTAGATATGTTCCACCACAAATTCATGACCGTTGGACTTCTCTATTATTGTAGCGAATGCCAAACAGACAACAATAGCGACAAGCAATGCCACAGTGACACCGTTCTTAACCATAGCAGTAAGCAAATACCATTTTCCGCACAAACAATTGGCTGTATGCCAAGCCGGACAATCTCCTCTATTCAGGCTATAAAGAGAGAAGCCAAAAGGTCTTGCCCCGCCGCAACAGCATCTGGACTAGCTGTTATTGAAACGACGCTCCGACAATATCCAGCAATTCTGATGTGATGGCGGCTTGGCGTGTCTTGTTATACATCAAGGTCAACTCATACAGCAATTGGTCGGCATTGTCTGTTGCCGTTTGCATCGCTACCACACGGGCAGAATGCTCTGCAGCCAGACTGTCAAGGACAGCTGTATACAGTTTGAGACACAACACTTTTGGTATCAGCGACTCTACAATCTGTTCTTTTGATGGTTCAACGATGTAATCCAGAGACGGGGCATTGCCTGCATCAAGACTCTTGTTTTCCTCCGGAAATGAAACAGGCAAAAAATCCTCTTTCACAACAACCTGAGTCGCCGTATTCTTAAAGTGATTGTAAACCAAGATGACTCTGTCAATCTCCTTGTTTTCATAACGCAAAATCAAAGAACGGGCAAGAGCCGCTGTATCACAATATGAGGCTTTATCCAGAAGTGTTGAATTATTTGATTCGTACCTTAGACCCATCCGGCCGATTTTATCCGCAATCTTCACACCTACAGGAATTATTTCAAATTCCACCTTGTCCCGCTGAAGGGTTTCAATGACCTGTACCGCAGACCTGATGACATTGGAGTTAAACGCTCCGCACAAGCTGGAATTTGATGAGATACAGACAACAACGACTTTGCTTGTATCGCGTTTCTCCGTCAAAGCCGAATTCAATTCACCATTCAATTCGGCAACAAAACGCGACATTATCCCGTCCATCCGTTGCTGGTACGGTCGCATATTTTCTATGGCAGATTGGGCCTTGTGGAGTTTGGATGATGCAACAAGTTTCATGGCACTCGTAATCTTGCGAGTGCTGGAAACAGAATTAATGCGTATTTTTACTTCCTTTAATGAAGCCATATCTGACGATTATGAATTAGAATTGTCCGGCAATGTCACTTGCCACTTTACGAATCAACGTTTCAACTTCGTCTGTAATTTTTCCATCTTTAAGAACATCCAGAACGCTCTCGCGATAAGATGAACGCATTATTTGCAAAAAGCTGTCTTGAAATTCAAAAACCTTATCTTGCGGTACTTGGTGCAGAAGCCCTTTAGTGCCACAATAAAGGATGGCAATCTGTTCTTCCACAGGCATTGGCGAATATTGTGCCTGAATAAGCAAGGTGTTATTTTTCCTGCCCCTGTCGAGTGTCATTGCAGTTACGGGATCCACATCAGAAGAAAACTTGGAGAATGCTTCAAGCTCCCGGTACTGAGCCTGATCAATCTTCAGTGTTCCCGCTACTTTCTTCATGCTTTTGATTTGTGCACTGCCACCAACACGGCTCACAGAAATGCCCACGTCAATGGCAGGACGCTGTCCCTGATTGAACAGATTTGAATCCAGATAAATCTGTCCGTCTGTGATTGAAATCACATTTGTGGGGATATAAGCAGAAACATCTCCTGCTTGTGTTTCGATGATAGGCAATGCCGTCAACGATCCCCCACCCTTTACCTTGCCTTTCATACAGTCGGGAAGGTCGTTCATCTTTTCAGCCACTTCCTGACGCGCATTAATTTTTGCGGCACGTTCCAAAAGGCGGCTGTGCAAATAGAACACATCGCCGGGGTATGCTTCGCGGCCTGACGGCCTACGAAGAATCAATGACACCTCACGGTAAGCAACGGCCTGTTTTGACAAGTCATCATATACAACCAAGGCGTGTTTCCCGCGGTCACGAAAGAATTCGCCTATGGCTGCACCTGCAAAAGGTGCATAGTACAACATGGAAGCCGGCTCTGCTGCTGTCGCAGAAACAACAATCGTATAGTCCATTGCCCCATGTTCCTTAAGTGTCTTTACGATATTGGCTACCGTTGACGCCTTCTGCCCTATCGCCACATATATGCAATATACAGGATCTCCTTTCAGAAAATTTTCGCGCTGGTTGAGTATGGTGTCAATGGCTATTGCGGATTTTCCCGTTTGACGGTCGCCGATTATAAGCTCGCGCTGTCCGCGTCCAATAGGAACCATGGAGTCAATAGCTTTCAATCCTGTCTGCAAAGGCTCATTGACCGGCTGGCGGAAGACAACACCAGGGGCCTTGCGGTCCAAGGGCATTTCAAACTTTTCTCCTCCGACAGGCAATCCGCCGTCAATAGGCTCGCCGAGAGTGTTGACAACACGTCCTATCATGTCTTCGCTAACCTCAATGGAGGCAATCCGGCCTGTCCGACGCGCTATATCCCCCTCTTTTATACCTTCGGAAGAGCCAAAAAGGACGACACCGACATTATCCTCTTCCAGATTCATTGCAATGGCCTTCGTTCCGTTTTCAAACTCAACAAGTTCATTCTCTGTAACATTATCAAGACCATACAGGCGGGCAACCCCATCGGAGATACTAAG
>CAVHBF010000122.1:0-5563 GCA_963634195.1 Bacteroides thetaiotaomicron
GTACGGGGGCACCTACAATCTTATTACCCATACCCTTTCAACCCAGGGTGTCAGCTACGATATCGTAAACCTAAGGGATCTCAAATCCGTAGAGGCTGCGATAAAGCCCAATACCAAGGCTGTCTACATTGAAACATTGGGAAACCCAAATTCCGATGTTGCTGACATCGCCGCCATTGCCGCCATCGCCCATCGCCACAATACACTGCTCATAGTTGACAACACTTTCGCCCCGATACTGGTGCGCCCCATAGAGTACGGGGCAGACATTGTAGTCCATTCCGCCACCAAATTCATAGGAGGCCATGGCTCGAGTCTGGGTGGGGTGATTGTCGATGCCGGGCACTTTGACTTCAAGGCCAACGCCGACAAATATCCCACGTTGGCAAAGCCCGACCCATCCTATCACGGGGCGGTGTTTGCCGACGTGGCGGGGGCGGCGGCCTTTGTCACGCGCATTCGCGCGGTGCTGCTTCGCGACACCGGCGCCACCATCAGTCCGTTCAATGCATGGATTCTGCTGCAGGGCGTGGAGTCCCTCCCGCTGCGCATGGAGCGTCATGTGCAGAATGCCCTGAAAGTGGTGGAGTGGCTTTCCGGGCATCCAAAGGTAAAGAGCGTGTCACACCCGTCGCTGCCAGACCATCCTGACCATGCCCTGTACAGGAAATATTTTCCCAACGGCGGAGCTTCGATTTTCACGTTTGAAATCAACGGAACCCGTGAAGACGCATGGAAGTTCATTGATTCACTCAAGATATTCTCGCTGCTCGCCAACGTGGCCGATGTCAAGAGCCTCGTGATACATCCATACACTACGACGCACTCGCAATTGAGTCCCGAAGAACTGGCACAGCAGCATATCACGCCCTCAACCGTGCGTCTGTCCATCGGCGTGGAACACATTGACGATATTATTGCCGATCTCGGACAGGCTTTTGAAAAAATTCAATAACTTTACAGTCGTGATTTACAGACGCCGAATAAAAAGAAATTCATAAAACCATTACAGTCATGGCAAAGACAGCAAACAAACTTACAGAACTTGTGGGAAACACCCCGTTGCTTGAACTGGCTGCCTACAGTGCGGCACAGAGCGGGATAAAAGCGAAAATCATTGGGAAACTGGAATATTTCAATCCTGCCGGAAGCGTAAAGGACAGGGTCGCCCTCAACATGATTGACGAAGCCGAAAAGTCAGGTGTCCTCACTCCCGGAGCGACAATTATAGAACCGACTTCGGGCAACACCGGTGTGGGGCTGGCGTTTGTGAGCGCGGTGAGAGGTTACAAGCTTATCCTTACCATGCCCGACACGATGTCCGTGGAACGCCGCAACCTTGTCAAGGCCTATGGTGCAAGGGTGGTGCTCACTTCGGGCAAGGACGGCATGAAGGGCGCCATTGCCCGCGCAAACGAGTTGAAAGCGGAAATACCCGGCGCAGTCATACTGCAGCAGTTTGAGAACCCAGCCAACCCAAGGGCGCACTACAACACCACGGGCGAGGAGATATGGCGTGACACTGGCGGCAAGGTTGACATTCTCGTAGGCGGTGTAGGAACAGGGGGGACTGTCAGCGGCGCAGGTCTGAAACTGAAAGAACTAAATCCAGACATCAAGGTGGTTGCCGCCGAACCGGCATCTTCTCCCGTGCTCTCCGGAGGGGCACCGGGGGCACACAAGATACAGGGCATCGGTGCCGGATTCGTGCCGAAGACCTACAACAGTGCTGTGGTTGACGAAGTGATTACCATAGACAACGATGACGCGATACTGACAAGCCGGCAGCTTGCCGCTACCGAGGGACTGCTTGTGGGTATTTCATCCGGGGCATCGGTTGCGGCGGCGCGCAAGTTGGCCACGCGCCCTGAAAACGAGGGCAAGACGATTGTCGCCATCCTGCCCGATACAGGCGAGCGGTATTTGTCCACCGTGCTGTATGACTTCGAGAACTATCCGTTGTGATTCTTGCCCCTCCAAACAGAAAGACCCCGGAAAAACGATTTGCGCTTTTCCGGGGTCTTTCTGCCATATGTGCGTATGCCTTCCGTCTTGTTGCATCCGTCATGTCGTGCCGTTGCAGAACTATTGTGCCGGTTTTTTCAGTTTTCCGAAATAAAAGTCAAGGAGAGACTGGGCGGCAACGAAAGAGGTCTGTTTGCCGTTCTCTATGTTGCTTTCGGCACGGTGCAGCATCGTGCTGATGTCCGGATCTTTGTAGAAACCGGTGCGTAGCCGTTCGTCAATGGTCTCGTACATCCAATAAAGGTTCTGTTGTCGCCGCCTCCGACTGAAATAGCCGTTTGCCTTGACGCTGTCAAGGTATTCAAAGATGCTGTCCCACAATTCCTTGATGCCGTAACCGTAGAAGCCCGAATATGTTAGGACTTTGGGCATCAGCCCGCTCTCCGGCAGCGGAAACAGCTGCAGAGCGTTCGAATAGTAGCCCGCAGCCACCTTGCATCGTTCCACGTTGTCGCCGTCACACTTGTTGATAGCTATGCCGTCGGCCATTTCCATTATGCCGCGCTTGATACCCTGCAGTTCATCGCCAGTGCCCGCCACTTGGATAAGCAGGAAAAAGTCGACCATGGAGTGGCAGGCAGTTTCGCTCTGACCTACACCGACAGTTTCTATGAAAATGGTGTTGTAGCCCGCCGCCTCGCAGAGAACTATCGTTTCGCGCGTCTTGCGTGCCACCCCACCCAGGGAGCCGCTGCTCGGACTGGGGCGTATGAAAGACTTGGGATGCACGGCCAGTTTCTCCATGCGCGTCTTATCGCCGAGGATGGAGCCCTTGGTGCGTTCGGATGTAGGGTCAATGGCCAGAACGGCCAGTTTGCCACCGCGTGTGTTGAGCACATGGATGCCGAATTCGTCTATCGAGGTGCTTTTGCCTGCGCCGGGGACTCCACTGATTCCTATCCTTACGGAATTGCCGGAGTAGGGGAGGCATTTTTCTATAATCTGCTGTGCCATCTCCTGATGTTCGGGTCGTGTGCTTTCAAGCAGCGTAACAGCCCGTGAAAGGATGGTGACGTTTCCTTGCAGGATGCCGTCAACATATTCATTGACACTGAGACTTCGCTTGCGGGTGCGCGGGCGGGCGGCGAGATATGGGTTTATCACCCCGGGATTGTCAGGACTGGTTTCCACTCTGAGCCCTTGGTATTCTGCGTCGTTTTCCGGATGGTGCATGGTCGGTGGGGTTTATTTGAACTTGCTTTTTACAGTCACCAGAACTACTGGTTTCCTGTAGTCGTTGGTAATCATGAGAATGCGGTGGCTTGCGCTCGACATGTCAAGGTATTTCCTTATCACGGCCACCTTGAGTGTCATCGTTTCGCCGGGCGAGAGGTCGGTTTTGGGTAGTTCCACATTGACTGCAGGATGGAAAGTCTGCAGAGAGCGTATCTTAAGATTGGATTTGCCGTTGTTGGCTATGGTCAGTTCCCCCTTTGCTTTCTTCTTTTTCGTTGTCGGGAGAACGAGTTGCTCCGTCTCCAGCTGGATTGACGGGGCATTGGCGGAACTGACAACGGAAGTGGTGTCGAAAAGTACTATAGAGACAGGTATGGCATTGTTCTTGGTAACTTTCTGTCCGCTGAAACTGCTTGCGTACACTGTATTCTGGGTAAGCCCCATGCGGTGTTCGAGCAGTCGGCTGTCAAGCGTGACCACCAGCCGTCCGCTCCCACCTGGCTTGAGCTTTTTCGGCAAGGCTTTTACACTGAGGTATTTTGGCAGCATCAAGAGATTCGGCTCACACTCCGCATCGCCTTCGTTGGTCACATAGACTGTCTTAGAAACAACATCGCCGTCGTTGACATAGTCAAATTCAATGTTGTCTGTGCTGAAAGACAGGTTGTCGAACATTACCACGAACGCATCGGCCTGCTCCTTGCCGGTGTCCTTTGCGCACGAGGTGACATCAAGGACAGAACGCCCCTTGACCAGAAGCCGGAAAGGGGTGTCGCTACGGTTTGTATGGATATATACCGCATAGGTGAAGCGACCTGCCGTTGTCGCCTTGCCGCTTACGGTGACTGTTGTCTGTCTGCCGGCAGCCAGTGCCGTATTGCCGCAAGTTGCCGCAATCTGCGAGTTGGAGGTTGTGACTTTGGTAATGACAATGTCGGATCCGGAGTTGTTCTTCAGGTTGAAAGTGGCGTGGATGTCCGAGTACAGTTCCACATTGCCCAGACTTATCGTTTTTCTGTCGGTGCTGAACTGTGCCGTGAGGACTGCCGGGCAACACAGGAGCATCAAGAAACAGACTATTTTGTATGACGGGAAGAAATTCATTGGATTTCAATATTCCTTTTATATATAGGGCAAAGTTAGCTAAACTTTCCATACTTTTGCAGTCACAAAGCCAAAATAATAGTGTATATGCGTTTCGTATCATGGAATGTAAACGGGCTGAGAGCATGTGTGAACAAGGGCTTTTCTGATGTGTTCAGACAGCTTGATGCCGATGTGTTCTCCCTGCAGGAAACCAAGATGCAGAAGGGGCAACTTGATCTTGATTTCGCCGGCTACAGGAGTTGGTGGAACTATGCCGACAAAAAGGGGTATAGCGGCACTGCCGTATACAGTCGCATGGAACCGCGTAGTGTAGCGGCGGGACTGGGAATAGATGTCCATGACCACGAGGGCAGAGTGATAACACTCGAGTACGACAAATTCTACTACGTGACGGTCTACACCCCCAATTCGCAAGAAGGGCTCCGGCGGCTGGACTACCGTATGGAATGGGATGACGATTTCCGGCATTACCTTGCAGCCCTTGACAAGAGGAAGCCCGTGATTGTCTGCGGCGACATGAATGTGGCGCACACGGAGATAGATCTCAGAAATCCCAAGACAAATACAAAGAACGCAGGATTCACTCCAGAGGAGCGGCAGAAATTCACTGAACTGCTTGCCTGTGGTTTCACTGACACTTTCCGCTTGCTTTATCCTGATGCCAGGGATGTCTATTCTTGGTGGTCATACCGTTTCAGGGCACGCGAGAAAAATGTGGGTTGGCGTATAGACTATTTCCTCGTTTCCGACCGTCTGAGGCCTTATGTCCATGATGCGCGTATTCTCAGCGACGTGACCGGATCTGACCATTGTCCCGTCATGCTTGAGTTGGCTGATATCTGATTTTATGCGCCTCATGTGTTCTGACAGGTGGCGCGATGCCTTTTTTCGGCGGGGCGCAAAGTTTTTGCCTCCGCATCCGGCTTTAGTTGGAAAAAAGTAGTACCTTTGCGTCCGCAATCTTTTCTCCGGCGGCAGCCGGGGAATGTGAGTTAAGGAAAGATGCTCGAGTGGTTGAAGAGGCACGCCTGGAAAGCGTGTAACCGCCTAAAGCGGTTCGGGGGTTCGAATCCCCCTCTTTCCGCAAAAAGGCTGGCACACAGGGCTTTTCGGACGTTCACCTACGAGGTGGACGTTCTTCGTTTCTGAACAGTTTTGCACCAAAACAGCTCGTCTTGAACCGAAAAACTTGAAAATAACGGGTCACCTGCAAAAACGTGTGGATTAGGCAAAAATCTTGGACAGTCTAAAAAGA
>CAVHBF010000123.1:0-5561 GCA_963634195.1 Bacteroides thetaiotaomicron
AAGAGCTTACCGTGCCGTCGCCGTCAACATCGCCTGCGACAGCCGACGGGATGGCGTTCAGCCCTGGAATATTCAGCTCAAACGCTGTTTCCACGTCAGCCACCTCTCCCTTGTAGTATGCCGGATCTATCACACCGAGCTGGAAAGGAACTGTCAGTGAAGACGTCGTGACTTTGGTTCCTTCGCTGTTCACGAAAGCGACACCCTTTCCAAATGCCTTGGAGAAGAGAGTTCCTACAAGACCGTTGGCAGGAACGCTTGCGTCAACAAGGCTTTCGGGCATGGGAACGAGGAGTTCACCTGCATCCTCAGAGGCAGGCCACTTGCAATAGACAGGTTCTCCGGCCTCTGCACTTTCTTTCTCATAGAAAGCAATCTTTGTAACCAGTTCGCCAGAGGCATCGGTTTCCTGAGTCATGCTCTTCACGCCATATATGTGGAAGTCCGTGTTGATATCCATTCCGGAAACGTTGTAGGGGAACACCACGACACCATCGGTGCCGCCGGTTATACGTGAGTTGATGACAGCCTCCACATCTTCGCCGACCTCAACGATTCTCCACCGCTGGCAGTCTTCGGTATCAATGTTCATGTGGGAAATGGTATCATTCCTCTGCACTCCCAGAGATGCGTCAAGGGTGTTGAGCGGACTTGTTGAAGAGAAGAGATAGCCTCCGTAGCCGTCATAGGTCACCTCGTATTCTTCGGCAGTACGCGACGCATTGACCACGCCGTTGGTCGCATCAAACGCGGGAAGATAAAAACCGCTCGCCAGATTCTGGACACAGTATGTGTTCTCCTCGCCTTCAACAGGAATGAAGCGGAACATATGTGTAGCCGCGTTGGTGTAATCGTCGCCGGCACTTCCGGCCCTGATGCCGAACGTGCCGGAAGTGAGGGCTGTTGTCGGGAACTTCACATACATCGGCATTCCCTCAAAGTCTCCGGCGGCGTTGACCACATAATAGTATTTGCCGGGCTCAAAAGACTTGATCGTAGCCATGAAGTCACTGATAGCATCGGAAAGGTCGTTGATAGCACCCCTGAGATCCGCAGACGAAACCGATGCGGACACATACGGACGTGCCTTGTCAACAGCGGCAAGCAGCACGCCCGGAGCTTCCTCGTCGTTACATTCGCCCACGCCGGTGCCGAACTTGGCAGTTGTGGCAAGGATGGTGCCTTCATAAATCATGTAGGATAGCACGGTGGTATCGGCATAGAGGGCGCGCACAGCCTCGTATGCGTCATACAGCTCCACGATGTCATCGTTGGTGGCATTGTCGGCATTGGCAAGTTTTTCGGCCACAATCCGTTTCATGGCATCGGCCTTTGCCGACAGTCCGTCTACCGTGTAGTACTGTGAGGTTTCCTCGTTCACGGTTGCCTTATAGACCTGGAATTCGGAAATGGTAAAGAAGCTGCCCTTGTTGGCATTGGTATTGACCACATAGCGCAGGAACGAATACTCCTGGCCGAGGTCAACGGTGTAGCGTGCCGGAACCTGGAGCGTTCCCATGTCAGTATTGGCTATGAAAGTCCACGAGTCCGCGTTGGCCGTGTCGTTGGTAACATAGATGTCCACGTTGTCTGGACGTTCCTGCTGTCCCCAGGTGTTTTGCTTGTCTGTTCCCCTGCGCACATTGTACTCGAAAGTGACAAGCTGCGCCGGAGTCTTGCTGATGTCAACCTGAACATAGCCGGAACCCTGCATATAGGAAGAGGAGTCCGCATCGATGAGGAACTTGTAGTCATCGGAAGTCTTGATTCCCTGCTTGCGTATCGTGGCAAATGTAATCTGGTTGTCTGCGGTAGGAGTCTCGTTAACACCACCATTGGCCACTGTGACAAGCGGGCTTTCATAATCCGTCTTGTAGTCGAACAGCTTGGCATACAGCTCATTGGCATCGGCCGCAAGGTCTTTGACAGTCTGCGCGCGGACAATCTGTTCTCTCTGATATACGAACTGTTCCATCTGCTCGTCAGAAACTTTCCGCATATACCACAGATTGAAGTGGGTGTTTACGGTTGACTCGTCACTCCACTGACCCCAAGTGGTCAAGTTCCCCTGCGAGTCAGAGGCCACAGGGTTTGAACTTGCATAAGGAGTGTAGGACGTGGTATGCCATGTGCGGCTGCCCCAGTACCATTTGCCCGAAACATACTGGCGGAGGTTCTGCGGTTCGGCTTTCTCGGAAGTCAGGACAGGAGTGGAGTTGTACCAGACTGACCCTTTTGCCACATAGAGACCGTTGGAGTAGCCCTGCACCCAGTACTCGTCCTGATCGGTGGCCTTCTCCACGTAGAACACGAACTCAATATTGCCTGCGTCAAACGTTTTGTAAGACAACAGGTTTGTAGTCGCGTTGGTGTAAGCGGCCTTCTCCACGCCGAAATTGTTGAGGAAGTCGTCAAATCCGCTGACCATGAAATAGTAGCCATCGGTAATTGGAACGATTGCCGCTTCCACGCTCTCGCGCTTTGCGCGAAGGTCTTTTACGGCAGCTTCATATTCTTCCTCGGTAGCCGAAGAAGAAACGGTAAGGAACAGGGCACTTTCCAGAGATGCATTATAAGCATCCACTTCGTTTTGACGATAGTATCCGGGGTCAGTGCCGCTGACGTACTCTTTCTTGCTGTAGGCTTCCACGAGGGCTTCCAGCTCCGCTTTTGCACTCAGTTTCTCAACCTCCCAGAACTGCCATCCCACTTTTTCGTTGTATGGCTCAAAAGCAACGTTGATATTCTGCGAACCAAACTTCATGAACCACAGTGTGCCGTCGGTCTTTGTCACCACAGCATTGCGTGCGATAACGTAACCGGTGGAGGGACCGTTGGTACGCCATGCCTCGTTTTCCTCCACGTCCTTGTCGGCGGGAGATCCTTTTTCAATGGTAACCTTTGCCGCATTGGCCTCTTCGCCAAGTTCAAAGTTGAATCCATTGTAGGCGAAGACATCAAAGCCGTCAAGATCGGGATTTCCCTCAAGGTCCACTTCCTGAATGTACTTCTGCTGACCTACAGACCAGATGTAGTAGAGGTCAAAGCCGGCTGCGGTCTTCTCGCCCGTAGCCTTGACCTGCCAGAGCACATCGTCATCCTCCAAAGTGGAAAGGAGACCTCCCGCCTCGCCATACTTACACGAAAGGAATTCGTTTGACTCGGCATTCACAATGGCATAAGTCTTGCCCGTCTCGAACACTTCGGCCTGCTTGACAAGCTGGTACTTCTGCGCACTGGTTGTCACTGCACACACCAGTGCGAGCAACAGCGTAAAAAGACAGTAAAATCTTTTCATGAGCATTAATTTTTAACGTTGTTAATTATGTTTGCAATTCGCTACCAAAAAAACACGCCAAGACCTGAAGCGGCACCGACGGGAGCTATACTTCAGACCTTGGCATTGTATGCGTTTGACGCAGTTACCAGATATCCTCTGCCTCTGTTCCGCTGTACACCCACTTGGGGGCAAACTCCAGATAGTCGAGCAGGAACGCGAGGTTGGTGTTTTCCAATACCGACTTCACACGCACGTACCACACCTCATCGGGGTCAAACGTGCCGGTGTATACGATGCGGCGCAGGCGCAGGTTGTTGGCATAGGTCTTGGTGTTGCGCATGGACTCCGTGATGATCATGCCGTTTTTCTTGATGCCGTCGTGGTAGGGCGGCTTCATGAAACCGTGGTTGCGCATGACCTTGTCGTTTTCGTAGTTGTGATCCCAGTCTTCGGTGTCCTGCTCCCAACCTATGTTGGGGTTGGTCTGGCTCAGACGGAGGTCAAGAGGCAGACCGACCGGTTCAAGGTTGTCCGGATTCCTGCCTATGTAAATCTGCGCCATACCGAAAGAGGTGTTCATTGGTGAGGCCATGCGGAATTCATATGTGCCGCGGTAAGGCACCGGGGGCAGGCGCAATATCATGTCGTACTGTCCGCGCACGTTGTATTCATCTCCCTGATAATTGTCGATGTTGGTCGAGTAGTAGGGCATATAGTTGAAACGGCATTCATCGGAATAGGTGATGGTGCTGAAATAGCCCGGAGGGAAAGGAATGGCAGAATTGGTGTTCTTCAGACGATAGTCGTTGGTCATCAGTTCGGGAAGCAATGACGACACGTCCCAGCGCAGACGCTCATTGAGGACAACGTTGGGCACATCGTCATCGTAGACCAGAATGTCATCAATGGGATAGTAGAAGCCATTGAGAGCCTGGTTTACATAACTCCCGTTGGTCTTGTTCACAAGGATACCGGGACGGTCAATGTCGTACTCCTCATAGAAATCACCGGCTGCCACATCCACCTTGTGCTTGCAGTGGCGGTTGATGCGTATACCCTCTGTCTGCTTTCCCTCGGTGAGCTTTATGAGCCTGCGGTGGACAGTACACATCGTCTCGTAGTATTCAAAGCAGTCTATGCTGAGCTGTTCGGGATTGGCGTAGGCATATCCCATCTCGGCGTGGTGTACCACAAGGTTCTTGGAAGTAAGGAGAATCGGCACCAGATGGTACGAAACGAACTGGTTGACAGCATTGTCTTCCTTCGTCATATCCGAGCCCGTAGCCCCGGGATACGCCTCGCTGCACTTTGTCTTGATGACATCCATGATTTCCGGGCCGTTCATGAGAATGCCGTTCTCCACGGCAGGCTCCGGTATCCCCCATTTCTCCACAAACACGCTATCAGTCTCCACAAAGGCCGTATAACCGAGATAGCGGTGTTCCGGATAGGCCACCGACTTTCCGTTCAGGTCAAGGCCCATTTCCTCGTGGTTCTGTTCGTAGTCCTCATCGCGGTACTGGTTCATCTTTTCGTCCCATCCTGTCTGCTTGAGCAGATAGGCGAACACTTTCGTGTTTGGGGTCTGCTCCAGAAGAGAGGGCACGTAGGCATTGGAAAGCTGCAGAACACGATCCACACCGTGTATCACCCCGTTTGTGACCTCGTTGTCCGAACTGACAATTCTCGATGACGCATTGACATAGGTTGACGCCCTGCCGGAGACGGAGTCCGTATAGAACTTTATGGTTATGTAGCGGTCGTTCATGTTCGTCTTGTTCAACGGCTTTTCATCGATGAAGTCCGTTGACAAGAACGCATCCGAATTGCCGTTGTCAATGATAGAATTGCGAACAATATATTCCGCCGTAGAGTCGGGTATCTGCGTGATGTCATAGTCCTTGGTCAGGTAGATGGAGTCCAGATACAGCTGAATGGCTTCGTTAGTCGGAGCGAAGACCGTGTAGTTGCCGCGAGCTGAAAGGAGCTGGGAAACATACGAGTCGCTGCGGGAACTCAGTTTCACCTTGCCGCACGCATAGAGGAAAGAACTGTAGTCCTCGTTATCTTCAAGAAACGTTGTGATAGTCTTGCCCTTGAAAGTATAGATGTCAGACTCGTCAACTTTGTCGGAACACGACGCAAGCCCTACCGCCACGAGTGCCATAAGACCCACGAGAAGACTGTTCCCAAGAAATTTGATTTTCATTTTCAAGTATATGTGTTTTGTTTATTTTCCTTCGTTCTGTTTCTCCAACGGGAGTGACACGCAATGTAGTTT
>CAVHBF010000124.1:0-5543 GCA_963634195.1 Bacteroides thetaiotaomicron
ATGCCCGTCAGCTCCGGGTGCTTGCTTATGAAAGTGCGCATGGATTTGGCTTTCACGTTGGTCTCAGCCTTGACCTCGACAGGTACCACACGCCCGTTTAGTTGCAGGAGGAAGTCTATCTCAATGGTTGAATTGCTCACGCTGTGGTAGTAGATGGGGAAGCCCAACGTTTTCAGCTGAGTGAAAACATACAGTTCTGTAAAAGCCCCTTTGTATTCGGAAAACACACGGTTGTCTACCAGCATGGATTCTGCCGTGGTGTCTGTCATGGCCCCTGTCAGACCCACGTCAAGCATAAAAAGCTTGAAAGCGTTGAAGTCCTCATAAAACTTGAGTGGCATTTGCGGGCTGTTGACACGCATCACCTTGTAGGCGAGCCCCGCATCTATGAGCCATTGGATGGCGATTTCAAATTCTGTGGCACGCGCCCCCTTGCGCAGGGTGCCGTAAATGAATTTTTTGTTCTCCCTGGCAAGTTGGGCAGGAATACTGTCCCACACCATGTTGATGCGTGGCACCTCGCCGGCTGGGGCGTGTTTGGAGAAATCCCTGCGGTAGTCGCGTATTATCTGTTGCTGGATTTGCCGTACAGCTTGCAGCCCCCTCTGCTCTACAAAGGCCAAGACGGCAGCCGGCATGCCCCCTACATAATAGTATTGTCTGAGTAGTTTTATACACTCGTCACCGAGCATGTTTATGACCGTCCAGTTACCGCTTTTCAGTATTTCTGCCATCCGGTTCTTTCCCGCCGCTTCCAGAAATTCCGGAAATGTCATGGGATAGAGCCGCAGTTCATCCACTTTGCCAACGGGATACGATACGCTATTGTGCAGCGACAGTCCCAGCAGCGAGCCTGCCACCGCCACGTGATAGTCCGGAGCGTCTTCACGGAAATATTTCAGGGTCTCGAGTGCTTTGGGGCAGTCTTGTATCTCGTCGAGTACGATGAGTGTGTCGTGTGGAGTAATGTCTATGTTGCTGATGGCAGACAGCGAAAGCAAGATATCCGACACTGGTGCTCCTTGCTCAAACACGTGTGCCGCCATCGGATTCCGGTCCAGACTGAAAAAAGCCGTTTTTTTGTATTCCTTTTGCCCGAATTCCTGCAGTAGATAAGTCTTCCCTACCTGACGCGCGCCATTGACTATCAATGGCTTCCTGTCAGCATTGTTTTTCCATTCCAGTAGTTTTTCGTATAAGTCCCGCTTCATGCATTTACATCTTTTCTGACGAATACCGGATGCAAATATACATTTATCTTGACGAATAATCGGGCAAGTCCCACATTTTTTCTGACGAATGCCGGTTCGCCCTGCGCCAAGCCGCCACTCTGGCGGGGATACGAAAATCAGAAATCCCGGCTCATGACATCCTGTGGAAGAAACACGGTCTTGCCGTCACAGTTCATGGGCTTCACCTTGGCAAATACGGCAAAGTGCACCTGCCTGCGTTTTGCAAACGGCAAAAACTTGGCGACATGTTGCAACCTGCCGCAAAGCCTTTCCGCGTCTTCCATGCCTGTCCATTTGCATTCGCCTATCAGAATGTGCTTTTTGTCAAACGATTCTGCCACGACATCAAGTTCCGCCATCTCGCCTTCCGGCTTGTCGTCCGTAAAGATCTTGCCCCACCAACGCGATGCCTTGTCATACAGGATGCCGTCTATCTCGTTCCCGCTTGCAAAACGCCTGCACAGCTCTTCCCAGCAATCGCCCACATAGGACGGCATCTGTGATTCCACGATATTCATCACAGCGTCCACGGCTCCGAGTTCCAGCACCGATGCGTAAGGGGCCACAAAACGGTAGAAGAACTTGAACAGGTTGTCATCCACAAAATACAGTCCTTTCTTGCTGTTGCGCTCGTTTTCATCAAACGGGATCTCGCGACGCACATAACCCAGGTCACGCAATTTCTTCAGCGGCTCGGTTATGTCGTTTGCCGCCCGTCCTGCCCTTGCGGCAATCTCTGACAGTTTGCTCGCTCCATTGCCTATGATTGAAAGCAGCGTCGCCGTCTGGACGGTATCGCGCATGTCGTCACGCAGCAGGCGTTGTGGCTCTTCCGACAATATGCCCTGCGGATCAAGCAGCAGGCCTCTTATGGCAGAGTCACAGTCGGGATAATCCTTGCGCAGTTCCCAATAACGGGGAACTCCACCCCAAACGGCATACTCTTTCACCGCCTGTTCCGCTTCACACCCCATGGCCCCGGCCATATGGCGTGCCGGTATAGGGGCAAGTTTCATCACCTCATCCGCCAAACCATACAGGGGTGACTTCTTGTCAAACACACAGTTGTACATGAGCTGTTGTGACGAACCGCACAGTATCAGGTCAAACTTGAAAATGCGCAAGTTCAGCAACTTCTGCAACACGGATGGCAGCGAGGGACAACTTTTCACCATATAGGGGAACTCGTCCCAACACACGGCAAGCCGCCCGTCCAACTGGTTGTTCATTGCCCTCAGCAACGTTTCCCAGTCCGGATAACTCACCTTGTTGAAACCGTCTACACGGGCAGCGACCATGTTGGCAAACAGCTGCCGTTGGTTCTGCTCTGATGTCTGGTCGCTTAGAAAGTACAAGTCCCTGCCCGGCTTGAGCACGTGTTTCATCAACGCCGACTTGCCTATCCTGCGTCGTCCATACACCACAATGAACTGGCAGTCGGGCCTGCCCAATGCCGCACAAAGCCGTTCCTTGTCCTTTTCCCTGTCTATAAAATCCTTTAGAATCATGCCTTTACGAATATCTTTTACAAAGATAATCTTTTTCAAAGATATTCCAAAGTGGAACGGGAAATTTTCACGAAGTTGCCACTCTCAAACATGGGCCTCCACACTTAGGAGATTGGCAGTCTGATGAACGTCAAGGCTTTCCTTATAGTATGCCGCCGCGCATGGAGTCAGTGCTTTCGTGAAATCGATACGCTCGTCCGAGTTGTTGCATTCGTGGTTTCCAAAAGCTTCCAACAGCCCCTTGCTGCTGGCTGCCTGATACCATAGAGTTCCCCTCTTGTGTGTCTCCGCAACGAGTTCCGCAGCAGTCATCTTGCCGTACTTGCCCAGAATGTCGTCCATCATCTCCATCTCGCATTCTGAAAATTCATCATCACAGAATGGTTTGACGGCAACTATATAGGTTGCAGTATGTGTCACTTCTGTCCTGACGTAATCTTTCAGCAGATAGGGACCGTCTGACAAGTCTATGAAAACATCCTTGGCTACAGGTCCGGCCTGCCACACCTCATAAGGAATGCCAAGGAAAGGGACATGATATTTCAGAACCGTTCGCTCTTCCATAAGATACAGCAGTTTCAGGGCCTTTGTCTTGCTGAGGTCTTCCACTCGCCCTGCCATGTAAATCAAAGCTTTTCCGAGCTTGTCTTTGGTTGATTCCGAAAATTTACACATACCGGTTGGCTTTGTCTGCGAAGATAAGTTGTTTTTTGGGACCCGCCAAAACTTTTCACATTATTTTGGAACACGCTTTGGTGCAAGTGCGGTTGCCTCTCTCTCCTTTACCTGCTCCTGTACAGCGGAAAGAACTTGCTTGTCTCATCAAAAGCAGCATCCGACTCGCGGCGAATTTCCACCAACTCATCATACTTCTCTTGGTCAAACACCTGCTCCCCTATTGAGAATTGATAATCACTGTTACGATTAAATCCAGCCTTGAATTTATATAAGTTATCTTCTCCGGAACCAACGCCACCACCTAAATGGAAAGTCTTAAATCCCTGCTCGCACCCCCACAAGGCTGCCTTGTAAAGCAACAAATTGGATGGTGCCAGATTTCTATATTCTATCATTGAGCCAGACAGATGATAATGCATCTGTTTATTGCCATATAGCATAATGCTCATTGCGATTGTCTCACCGTTCATCACAGCATAAAACATTTCGTAGTTGCTGTTTAGGTCTTTGTGTATGGATTCATAAAACTCCTCTCCGAAGTAATAGTACTCCTCTGCATTGTCCTTGTCCATTGTGGCATTGTAAATGCGATGGAAATCCTCGAACAGAGCCAAGCCCTTCCCGTGCTGGATCTCTATGCCGTTCTTCTCTGCCTTTCGAATCTTATTACGGTTCTTGCTAATGATGTTCTCCCATATCACTTCTGGGTAAATCAAGTCAAGAGCGACAGTTTTTCCGAGGTCTGTCACGTTAGAAATATCCTTCATTGCAACGGCATTCTTCAGCACGGGATGATAGCGCACAAAGTTGTCCACAATATGCTCCTCATGCATCTTCGCCATATATGCATTCCAGAAAGCCTTTCGTTTTTTTTCCGACGCATCACCTTCAAACAGCACTCCACCATAGCCATATGGTGTCACAGAGTCATACACTCCTTGCAAGGCCGTCTCTCGTCGCATATACACATAGACAGCCCGCAACCCATCCTGCTCATAGTACAACAGGTATGGGTCTCCGTCACCATGAACATGGAACGCTTTAACATATCCACTCAGGTAATATACATCCCATTCCGCAAACGACCTGACCTTCTCGTCCCATTCCGCAGAATGAGCCAAATCATACAGCTTTATCATCAATCCGAAGCTTAAACACTATAAACCGCCTCTAACCTGCAACCTTTAGCAGGATATCCGCCAATTGTCTGATCTCGTTCTCTTTGTACCGTCCATCACAATGTATTGACAGCATCCGTCCACTAAAGTCCCTTGCCTCTTCAGACGCAGATTCTGGTACAGGCCATAGAACAGCAGGATATACACACAATGCTATCAACTGCCGTCTCACTTTATTCCTGTGCTCTTCCGAATCAAACAGCAGAACCAACGAAAACGGCAGACAAGTCTTCTCCTCTGGCATCAGTACCTTACAATAATCTTTGACAAGACTTTGCAGCAACTGCCAATTCTTGCGTTTTGTCCCTTGCCATTGATTGATATCCAGTTGGTCTGTCACAAACTCTTTGCTCCTCCGGTCAATAAGCGCTGGCTCAGCTCCGTCAAACCAGTCTTCCGTTCCCGTATAGCAATTCCGGAATTCTTCTTTCTCTACGGGTTCACCTTTCATGTAGGCCGCTTTTACCTCCATTCCTTTCCATCGGGTAGCGGCAATCTTTTCATTCTCATCAGATGCCACTGTGTCAACCGTTAGCCGATGACCTCTTGGCGACCACATCATCCCCCCCTCCGGCACAGGCAACATCTTTCTGATAGAGGATATACACCAGTCTGCATCACTGCACAAAGCCCACGGTCCAGACAGGGCGTGGCTATGGTCTTCAATGACCGGACAAGGTATGTTTTTGTTGCTGCGCAGTCCTCTTGTTCCAAAGAAATTCATACGCAGCAGCACATCCCTTTCTTTGAAAGGCAAGTTTTCCACCTGCCCTTCGTGAAGCGGACTGTCTTCATAGAACATTACCGTTATGCCCGTCTGTTCCCTGATGGTCTCTATCACTTCGTAACAGAAATAGTCGGGCATCCAAATACGTTTCCATCCATACTGACGAATCAGCGCCACGACACACTGCCTGCCGCCGGCGAGCAGCGTAGCACCTTGAAAC